>JAYEIZ010000231.1:0-2087 GCA_034660355.1 Nanobdellota archaeon | reverse complement strand
GCAATACCAAAGAGAGTAAAGATATCTTTAAAGCTAACGGCTTCAGATGGTCACCGAAAAAGACATCATGGTACTTTGCGCCTACTACTAAAGAGAAACGTAGATATTCAGGTAAGAAGTCACTAGCTGAAATTCGTACACATTACGGATCTAAAACAATAGCAAAAGGTTATAGGAGGCAATTAGCATGACAATTAAAGTATTTAAAGTAAAAAATGAAAAGTACAATGGTGCAGACCTTGGATTGAAGCAAGCAAATGAACTATGCACCTTGCTCGGGATTAAATTAATAACCGATGATCAAAATCATTATGGTTATTTTAATGGTGAATATAAAGGATATAACATAAGCATAATCAAACATAGAACGATAGATATATTTACTTTACTCATTGATGGGATAAGGAATAGTGGCGAAAAGATCAAGGAACTATCTCAAATACAGGTCAATAATCTGAAAGCTAGACTAGATAAGCATATTGCAGAGGATAAGCGTAGGAATAGAATACGCTATAAGAGAAGTGAGATACATAGAAAACTACACTTATTAGGAATACAAGTTAGTCCAGATCGATACATTAAGTGTAAGGGATTCGACTTCTACTTTGAAAGTGATACCACTATAAAAGTTACGAGTAAACTTACCATAAGCTATCTAAACTTAAACTATGGAACGCCTGTACTAGCTCAAGCTGAATTAATGGCAATCTCTAAAGAATATGAACAAAGAAGGCAATTATGCCTTGAAGCTATGGACAAACTTAATGATCATAAACAGCTAATCAAGGAATATTATGCCTTATAAAAATGGAATATTAGTTGTCAAATATCTAGGCAATGGTTTTTTTCACTTCAATGGAACGATTGACGAGAAGATTGTCAGGCGCATACAAGCATCAAACATGCTAGATAATCTTATCACAGGGAACGTTTATATCATTGATGCTCACTTTGGAAGTGCATATAATTTTATATTACCTATTAAAATAAGATCTATAAAAGGAGTAAAACATGCAATTAACTGATAAATGGGGTTATTCAACCCTAGAACGGGAACTTAATAAACGTATCCACAAGGTTCAACTATATGAATTTACTGTACTATTGAACTACTTGAGTGATGGGAGTTTAATCAAATACGCTATGAAAGGTAAAAAGCCAGTAGCATTTGATGAACGATTGGCCGATGAACTACTAGAGAGGATGAATAAATAATGATACCAATAAATACCGAACTGCATATTATAAGAGAACTGCTAGAACAGAAAAGCATAGGTTCAATCCTGTTCATAAAAGGTATCTATCCCCTTCTGCGTGAAGCGTGGAACGATGAGATTACAAGTGCATATAATGAGCAACACAATCAATCAAGTTTTAATGCTTATCTGGAACGATTAAAGAGTGAGGTTCAATCTGATGAATAATCCTATTATATGTAGTCTGGTTCTAATGATAACTGTAATAATTACAGCTATAGTACTTAACTGTATATGGTTCATTGTAACATGTAATGGTTCTATAGATTCAGGTGAGTAACTATATGCATACAGATACACATGCATACATATATGGACATGGAGCTATACCCTTTTCAAGAATATTTCCACCACCACGTTAGCATAGATTTTTCATTTACGCAACCCCAGTAAATAAAGGCCTTTCGGAAGGAAAAGTTCTGTTATTGAGGGAATTTACTCAATAGGTAAACTTTCTCAATAAGATTAGTTTACTAGACTTTTGAGAAATGAAGAACTAAGATGCTTTCAGATTATTACTTTGAATAAGAGGAAATAATCCCACTACTTTAACTTTTAGAGAGGTAATTGTAATGGGATTGATATACATGAATATATGAAAGATAAACTTTTCTATACAAAATGTCTAAGTATTTATTCCAGTTATTACAGTTATACTAATGATAACCAACTGTTAAAATTGGCAATGAATATGAATAGCAGTAATGTTATCGGAATAGATAGATCATTTAAAGCATACTTCCAAAAAACATACTCTATGCGACCAGACAACCTCAATAGAAGCATTAATAGGCTTACTTCATCATACTGCATAGCAAAAATCAATGAAAC
>JAYEIZ010000230.1:0-2101 GCA_034660355.1 Nanobdellota archaeon | reverse complement strand
TTGGAAGGAATAAGTTGTGGAGTTTGATAGAGTTCTTTTACGCAAAATGGAATTTTGGGAGACTTTACCAACTATTTAGCCTGATTACCCAAGATAATCAGAGAATCAATATTAACTAAACGGTATCGTATACCTATGAAATCATTTAAATAGTATTACTCTTAAAATGAATATGATTCAAATGAAATATCCAAAGATTGACCTTACACCCCTAACAGCATACCTTACAGGTGCAATTATTGGAGATGGCAATCTTGCAAATTACTCTAAGTCCAAAACCGATCCTTCTCCAGATTATAGAATATCAATAGATATATCTGACAGAGAGCATCTAAAATATATTGAGAAACTAATAAAGTCTATTATCTCTACAACTACTACACCAAAAGAGCCTAAACAAAGAGGGAATAGAGTTCCTAGATTGTTCTTGTTAGTTAGAAATAAAGCACTCTTTAACTTCTTAAATACTGAAATGGAAGTTCCAAAAGGAAAAAAGAGTTCAATCGTTAAAGTTCCTTCAAAAATAGGGTCTTCCTCAAATGAAATAAAAAAGCATTTTTTAGCCGGTTATTTTGATGCAGATGGAGGTTTTAGGGGAAAAACATTTAGGTTTCACAACTGCAAGCTTAGAATTAAGGGAAGGTATAAGTAAATTGCTTACTCAATTTGAAATGAGCTATTCAAAAGACCGATGGATAAACAAAAGATATGATAAAGAATTCTTCGGAATAAGACTTAAAAAAAGTGAAATAGATAAATTTTTAAATAGCCTACCATTACAAAACAAAGAAAAGTTGATTAGAATAAATCAGCGCTTCATGCGAGGATGCCGGAGTGGTCAAACGGGATAGATAATTCTAATCGTTTAGAGTTAATCCAAGCTTAGGCCACTTCACAGGCATTCGTCTGTGATGGAAGATACCTATTAGCTTAGTGCTTACGGGGGTTCGAATCCTCCTCCTCGCATATATACTTCTATTTTAATGCGTGTAATACATCCTTTATAAAGAACCTCTCTAGCCAGAGTTTTGGAGCACAAGAGGTGCTAAAAAATGGCTGAGAATGATATATACAATAGTGAAAAACGATATGAATTCTTTAGGGAGAATTTTAGATACTTGATGGGCTCCCAGGATGAGACAGAGAAAGTAGACAACAGTAAATGCAAGTATTACTGTAGAAACTCTAAGAATGTAGACTACTTTGAAAGAATGTTTGAAGTATATGAGACAAAAGACCTAAGTTATGTACGTAGAATCAGGCTGAATATGACCTTTAAGCTTATTCTTGCAGGAACAGAAAAGGACTTATCAAGTATAGATTCAGAGGAAGATAGAAGAGAGGTTGACAAGATATTTGCTTTTATGCATCAACACTATAAAAGCCCTAAAAGCAAGTCTGATTTCATAAGGGACTTGAAGCACATATGGAAAATTCTTTTCCCAGAGAAGGATGAAAGAGGAAGAACTGATGAAACCTTAGTTCCATATGTTGTAAGGCATTTAAATGCCAAGATGGACAAAAGCAAAGAGAAACGGAAGAAGGATAAACTGACTTTTGAGGAATTTGAGAAATTAGTGCGATACTTTGGAAATGACGCTCAGATGCAGTTTTACTTGATGTTTGCAAATGAAAGCTTAGTAAGACCTCAAGAAGCGTGCTACCTAAGAATAGGGGATGTGGAATTGTTTGATAATTACGGCAAAATCTATCTAAGTGAGCATGGAAAAGAAGGTATTCGTGGATTCTTAAGATGCATTGACTCTTTCCCATATCTTACTGAATGGCTAAAGAAGCACCCATATAAAGTTGATAAAGACGCATTCTTATTTGTGATGGAAGGAAGGAAGGAAGAATAGAGGAAAGCACCAAACGCCTATGAATATAAACAGCAGGATAAGGAAAGCATGTTTAAATCTAGGTATAAACAAACCAATTACAATGTACAGCCTAAAGCGGAATGGTGTTTCATTCAAGAGGCTTAATGGGTATAGTGATGTTGAAATTCAACATATAGCAAGATGGACTTCTACAAAGCAATTGAAAACATATGATCTTACAGAAGCAGAAGACACCCTTAAGATGGCATTAATGAGAAAAG
>JAYEIZ010000229.1:0-2101 GCA_034660355.1 Nanobdellota archaeon | reverse complement strand
GGAGTGTAGATAAAAAGATGTTTGGGGGGAATGTCAGGCAAAAAAGAGAAGATAGGATCAATACTGCTTTGTTTTGCAGAGCAATATGGCATAACCTATTCAGGCTTTAATCCTGTCCCAGAATCGATAATTAAGCCATGAAAAAAGCCAGAATACCTAATATTTCACTTCAGTGCCAATTTGCCACAGAAACTCGAAATAATTCCTAAATCCATTTGTTATTTTAGTGCCATTTATTAGAATTGCAATTGGCTCTTCAGACCATATCACAACTGCAGATTTATTGCCATAAATAAATATCTGTGTTGGTGTTGAAAAGTTTTTTGGAAGAATTCTTACTTCACCAAACTTATAATTCTTGTAAGGCTCTTTGTCTCCATCTGCATTTAGAAGCACTTTAACCTTGATTCTATTTTTATTCAATCTTGAATCCCAGCTTTTCATATAATAAGGCAATGTAGGATATGCTCTTCCAGTGGCAAAAAGCATGATTATTTCTTTTTCTGTTTTGATCATATCATTAAAGAACGTCTTCATTCCCCCTAAACCTTCAAAAACCTCTACTTTTTGCTTTAATTTAAGAGAAGAATGCTTAGCAATAAGTTCAGGTAGCATTGAAGAGATTAAATTCTCTTTTTCCTTTAGTAAAGACTTTATCTTTTCAGGATGTACGGCATTCCAATATTTCATATTATTTAGTATAGTATATGAAACTAAACCCATTTGAAGTAATCTTTCTAAAGCGTCGTAAGTATTTCTTCTGTGTATATGGGCTCTTTCTGCCACAGTACCTGCAAGAGATTTTCCTATTTCTACAAGAGTCAGATATACTTTTGATTCAATAGATGTTAATCCCAGATTCTGCAGGATTTCTATATGCTCAGCTTTCATACTGGTCAGAAAACTATGATTATATATAAATTTATCCAAATGGTTGCTTTTGCCACCACATAGATTTATTATTGACTAAAGATATCTAACTGATTATGAGTAGGATAGTTGAAAGATTACTTTATGGAAAGGTTTGTGGAGAGATTTACAATCGCGAAACTAGAGTTAAGGAGGTTAAAGATGGGCATACTAGAAAGAAATTTTTAGATTATCTGAATTTGCCACCAATTAATAATGCAGAACCTGGCTATATTAAAGAAACATTGATACCTTACCTTGATAATCCAGAGGTTCCCTCTATTGAAGAACAAGTTAGAATATTAACTCCGAATCTTAAACAATGTAGATATGGAGAAAAGAGAATAGGGGCATTAGTTCAAGCTATAGATTGTAATATTGAAATGATATCGGCTAGTAATTCAATTCCCCTAAGAAATGATCTTGCCTACACCATCTATACATTCATTAAAGAGCAAAATGACCCGCTCATATCATATAGAATCAGATCCAAACAAAAATAAATTTTGAAGACCTAATAAGTCTCTATCTTATGCTCGCCATCATCATCAGGCACTACTTCAGGTACAGGCTCTTCTGAACTGTACTCAGTCACTTCTTCAGCCTTTTTCTTTGGCTCTTCAATGTCTTCCTTCTTTACTCTATGGATCTTAGCAAAAGATGGCACTACTGCAATCCAGTCTTCACCAAAACCAGCTATGTCGCCTTCAATAGCATCACATGTCTTCTTAAGTTTGTTTATTGCTCTTTTCAGCTCCACTAAGTCTTTATCTTTTAATGGCTTTATATTAACTAAAGCTATTGTCTTGCCTTCTCTTAACTCCTCAAGAATTGGTTTTATAGACTCAAAATCATGTAATATATATGGTTTTACAATAACATTTGATTCAGGCGCTCCTTCTTTAGCCCCTAATTCAACATATTCATCCTCTTCTGTTTCTTTCATAACCTCAGAACTATCACCTAACATACTCTCTTTTATTTTTGATAAAAAGCCCATTTTGAAATCCCCTCCGTTACTATGATTGAATGTTAATAAATTCACCGAATATATAAACTTTATGGTTTTAGTGTCGTGTGGCATGATTAATTCTTTTTGATTAATATATATGCTCCCTTGCCAATATATCTCTTTGGCGCTAAAATCATACCCCCATTCCCAATAGGCTTTATCGTTCCTTCTATTACTGTA
>JAYEIZ010000228.1:0-2112 GCA_034660355.1 Nanobdellota archaeon | reverse complement strand
GCATGAAGTTAATGAGAATTAAGCAGATGCAGGAACAAATGGAAGAGAAGCGTAGAGAAGCAGAAAGAAATAAGCAAAATCAAGAATTAGTTGATTTACAAAACAAGCTTAAGAGACAGTATATCCAGGACGCATTAGAGAATGAAAAGAACACAGAGGTTTTTGATAGAAGCGCAGAAGGAACAACAGGGAACGTGATAGATAAAAAGAAAATAGACAAAGGCTATACATACGATCCGTTTACAGGTAAGTTTTCAAAAGAGAAAAAGACAGCAAAAGAAAAGTATAGGTCAGGATTAAGGTCAGCTATTAGCGGAGAGATTAGCTGGGATTCTTTAATAGAGCAATATCCTGATAAAGAAGATGAGCTTCGGAGCTACAAATACGGGAGACAACCTGTGACAAAAAGTCCTGACTTCAAGGAAGGAGGGGGATTACCAGCATTGTTTAGTAAAAACATGGCTAAAATTGATGCTTCTACTCAAGAAGCTATTGATGCGATAGAGAATGAAAAAGACTGGATGTTTTTCATGGATAATCAGGAAGCGTTAAAAAATGCTGGTGTTGATATAGACGCAGTTCTTGAATGGTTTGGGAGAAGATAATGAGTAGAACATTAGCTGAGATTATCGAGGGTAATAAAGACTTAGATAAACGCGATTCATTCGTTGAAGAAGAATTTACTCTTAGAGATGTGTCTAGTGATGTGAAAAAGATATTCCAAATGAAAGACTATACTCCAGAGGATAAAGATACAATATTTACCTCTTTTAGAAATAAAGTAGGAGACTTGGGAGCATCAGCTATTCTAGGCAATATAGACATTGAAACAGGCGGTAGTTATGACTATATGCAGAAGCAATACGGTGGTGGTCCTGGCAGAGGCTTAGTACAGATGGAAGGGAAAATGCTAGACGCCTATGAAAAATATATAAAAGATAATAGTTTAGAGAATAGTATTACTAATCAGATAGATTTTATAGATAGTGCATTAAAGACTGATAAACTCTATGATATAGGAGCAGGGAACAGAAAAACTCTAAGTGAAGCCTTTGCTAGTGGAGATATTAACAAAGCAACAGACGCTTTCCTAGATATATTTGAAAGACCTAAAGACCCTGAATCAACAAGAGAAAGACGAAGAAAGAGTGCTAGTGAGTTCTTTAATAAGATAAAGCCTAAGACAAAAGATTATACTGTTGTTCCAAACGATACCTTATCAGGGATAGCCGCTAAACATAACACGACTGTAAAGAAGCTGCAGGAGATAAATAACATAGAAAACCCTAATAAAATAAGTGTAGGGCAGACTTTAAACTTATTCCAAGAAGAGAAAGAAACCCACGAAGTACAACCAGGAGAGACTTTATCAGGTATAGCTGAACAACACGGTACTACATCAGAGAAATTGCAGGAATTAAACAATATAAAAGACCCTAATAAAATAAAGGCAGGGCAGAAGCTAGATTTGAGCTTCTTAAACCCATTTTCAGTAAAGAGTGCGTATGCTGATACATCTACTGACATATCTATAAGAGACATAATTAAAGGGCGAGGCAAAGATACATCTAAAGATGTGTCTATAAGAGATATAATTAAAGGTAGAGCGGAGGGTATAGATGATACAGATGTATTAGAAGAGAAGAAAGAGCCTTTTTTTAGCAATAAATTAAAGCAAGTAGCAAGCAAGGCAAGTGCCGTTTATTGGGGAATGGAAAGAGCGGCTTTAGATACTTTATCAGACGTGGATTTAGAAAGTATGCACGGTACAACTGATAAAAATAAAATACTAAAGAATCAGCATAGACGTATGCAGGTTGTTAAAAATATGATATTTGATAATAACATTATAGATGCATTTAAGATTTTTGGTAAGTCTTTATCCCAACTTGATGATCAAACAGCAGCAGCTGCATTAAAAATGCACTTAGGGGCAGAGAGTGCAAGTGCTATAGATAAAAATTGGATGCACCGTATTGTTAGTAATGCAAGAACAGATCAAGATAAATTCGTTAAAGAGATTCAAGAGAAATATTTAGACAAAGAGATTGTTCCAGGAGTTCCTATAAAATTAACTGATGTAGCAAGTTTGCCTCAAAACATAGCTTATTC
>JAYEIZ010000227.1:0-9382 GCA_034660355.1 Nanobdellota archaeon | reverse complement strand
CTGGCGTGCCGTCAACAACATATATTGTAGCCTTAAAGCTCTTGTTAAGGTTATTGCTCCTTAGTATGTTGTTTATGCACTTTACTATAAGGTCTGGCCTCTTAAATGAAGGTATTATTATAGAAAAACCAGGAATCTTCAACCCCTTTTGTTGTTCACTTACTTTTTTTGAAGGTTTAAGCAGCACTATTGGTTTTGTCATCTTATAGATTTATAATCATCTTTCTTTCTTTGATTTCACTTATCCTTTTTTCTCGATAGTATAAGTTAGCCTCATCATAAGCTTCGAAAGAACCAATATCAAACCAAGGAGTGTCAAACACGTAGCCATAAATAGGCCGCTCCTTAGCCAACCATTCGATTAAATATCCAAAAGCGTCTTTGTTATTTCCCTCTTGGATATATTTTGGAATTAACTTGATGTCTTGTTTTGAAAGTATGCAGCAAGCTGTATTTACAAGAGTTGTCTTTGGATTTTGAGGTTTTTCCTCAAAACCAATAACCTTATTGTTTTTGTCGATCTGTACAACTCCATATCTGCCTTTTACTTTTGCCTTGTCTTTTATATCATACAATGCTAGACAACTGGTCTTTGTTTTTCTGAAAAAATTGATAAATTTTATTAAAGAAAATTCAAACAAATTATCACCACCGATTATAAGAACATTATCCTTCACCTTTAGCTCCTCAAGAAGCAGATGTAATGCACCTATAGAGCCAAGTTTTTCATCTTCTTTGTATGTTTTCTCTACAACAAGTTTTGTTTTCTTCCTGAATTGGTATTTACTGAACCATTCTCTGAAATTAAACTCGAAATACGCATTTATAGAGATAATTGTTTCTTTTATTCCTTTTGTTAGTTCTATATTCTCAATAGGGTACTCTAAGATTGGTTTACCTGCTACAGGTAAAAGCTGTTTTGGTAAATTCTTTGTAATTGGCCAAAGTCTCTTCGCATAGCCGCCTGCTAATATGATTGCTTTCATATTTAGAAATTTAGAAGGTTAGCCTTTTTATATCTTTCTACTTATTGTCGTAACTTTTTAAGAGCTAAATTATGAGCTTGAATATAGAATTCAACCATATATTTCCAATCAGCTGATTTTGCTATGTGTTTTGCTTCTAGTTTTAGCCTTACTCTCTCTTCTATGTTTAGCTTAGAATAATTATATAGTAGGGTAGTAAGTTCAGAAGTTGATTGTTTTTCTGTGTTGTTTTGCCTCTTTAGCACATAAATTCCCTCTTCTTTTTTATGAGCCTTTAGTATATATTTTCCAAAACCGCTAAGATCAGTTGTTACTGAACAAACACCTAAAGCACCAGTCTCTAACGGCGTATAGCCCCAAGGCTCATAATAAGATGGGAATACTCCTAAATGGCAGGCCATTATAGCATCATAATAGTTTAAGTCAATCAATCCATCAGCACCAGTTAAGTAGATTGGGTAATAAATAACCTTAACCTTGTCTTTTTGAGAATTATTTAATCCAGCTTTTCTTAGGGCCTTTAATATCTCATCATTCTTATTAGCCAGAATATGGGTCAGTATGGGTGGCTTTCCTGTTTTTTTGAACTCTATCATCCTCTTTTTCATCTTATACTTAAGATCATCACCAAACAGTTCTTTTGTTGTTGTGAATCTTCCTTTTACAATAGAGTCAATCATCTTTTCCTTTAGCTCTCCTAAAGACCGATCCATGAAGTTTTTGATACCTTCATAATTTATCTTATTCTGAAGAACTACAGGGTTTATCTCTTCAACTTTTGAAGGTACCCATATCAATGCTATTATTGTTCTTGCATCTTTTTCTTTCATTAATTTTTTATTTAGCTGGCCAAGTGACTTTATGTGTATGTCAAGGCCTTTATTCTTAAACTCATACCTGCCTGCTATGAAATAAAGTAATGATTTTTTTATCTTAAATTTGTAGTAAGGGAAGAAGAATACCTTGACAAACTCCTGAATTTGCTTCTTGAATAGGTTATGTTTTATTGCCCGCTCCTCTAGTTTTGGAAACTTGCTTATATCTAGACCATTAGGCAGTATTATATCTGGTTTTCTCCCCACCAGATGTCTTGCCTCAAGAGCGGTTATATCTGAAACTGTGGTAAAAATATCCGCATGCTTTGCAGTAGCTTTCTCTAGTTGATATCTCGATACTATCTTTAGTTTTTTAGCTTCATTCTCTGGTTTTATATCTTTTAACACATCATACAGGCTTACACCGGAACTTGCAAGTTTTCTTCCTAAGATTGTTGCATGTGTAGTAAAAACAGTAGATATCTTCACCTTATTTTTCTTCAAATGTAAAAGCCCTGCACCGACCATATATTCATGGAAATGTGCTATTATCTTACCTTTCAACTCTTTTCTTATCCCTTCTAATAACTTCCCTGCTGTTATTGACCATAGGATAGATTCGTCAAATTTTTCATTAGAGTCAGTTGTATCAATTCCAAAATCTTCCTGGAGTTGTTTTTTTATATCACCCAGGTTTTTCATATATCCTGAAAAATCTATCAGTATTGTATTTATTCTCGTGCTCCCCATTATCCACTTGCCAAAGCGGCATATTATGCTCTCTTTTCTTAATTCTGTAAATACTTTCTTGAGTTTATCTGGAGTTTGTTCTTTTTCAAAACTGACTGAAGCTTCTTTTTCAAAGTAAGGTCCTATTAAAAAGTACTTTTCTTTGTAAGATTCATAGATTCTTGCAGCTTTAGATTCAATTACCGTGTATATTCCGCCTACTTGGTGGCATACTTCCCAACTAACTTCAAAGAGAAAATCTGCTTTGGGAGAAGAAATCTTTTCCATAATTCCCATATTATACTTAGATATTTATTAAATTATTGTTTTTACTTCTTTTTAAAAGCTAACTTTTATAAACCTAGGTTTTTTCCATTTTTTTGGGGATGAAAAGTAAGCAGTTTCCTACTGAAGAGCAGGATGCGGAAAAGAGGATAAAGAATTTTGATGAAGTTAACCTAGGTTATAGCGAGGAGAATGCAAAAAAGGAAGCTGAAAGATGCTTGCAATGCGCAAGTCCATTATGTGTTTCTGGGTGCCCTGTTAATGTTGATATTCCTAAGTTTATCAGATATATCAAAGATGGAAAATATTACATGGCTATAAAGACAATTAAACGCACTAATAATCTACCAGGAGTTTGTGGCAGGGTTTGCCCTCAGGAAAATCAATGTGAAGTAAAATGTATTGTAGGTGTAAAGAATGAACCTATCAATATCGGTAAGTTAGAAAGATTTGCTGCAGATATGGAAGAAAGAGACGTTAAGGCACCTGAACCTCATCCTGACAGAAAGAAGATAGCTATTATCGGTTCTGGTCCTGCTGGTTTAACTTGTGCTGCAGACTTAGCTTTGATGGGCCATAAGGTTGTTATTTATGAAGCTTTACACGAATCTGGAGGAGTTTTGTTTTATGGAATTCCAGAGTTTAGGCTGCCAAAGAATATAGTTAAGGAAGAGATTGAATATATCCATGAACTAGGTGTGGAGATTAAGAAAAATTCAGTTATTGGAAGATTATTTTCTTTAGATGAATTAAGAAAAAAGTATGATGCTGTTTTTGTTGGTGTTGGCGCTGGTCTTCCTGCTTTTTTAGGAATTCCTGGAGAAAATCTGAATTATGTTTATACTGCTAATGAGTTCTTAACTAGAATCAATCTAATGAAAGCTAATAATAAAGAGTATTCAACCCCTATCAAAAAAGGAAAGAGGATTATTGTTGTTGGTGGGGGAAATGTTGCTATGGATTCTGCTCGAACTGCCAGAAGATTAGGTGCAGATGTGACTGTTGTTTATAGGCGCAGCTTGAATGAGATGCCTGCCAGAATAGAAGAGATAGAGCATGCAAAAGAAGAAGGAATACATTTTATGTTGTTAACTAACCCTACTAAAGTTATCGGTACTGAAAAGGTTGAGGGTGTTGAATGTATTCAGATGATGTTAGGGCCAGAAGATGAATCTGGCAGAAGAAAACCTATGCCTTTGGAAGGCTCTGAATTTGTAATGGAATGTGATGTTTTTATAGTTGCTATTGGACAAGGCCCAAATCCTCTACTCACTAGAACAATTGCTATTGAGCATGATGCTAAAAATTATTTACGGGTAGATGAAAACATGATGACTTCTATACCGGGTGTTTTTGCTGGAGGAGATATAATTGGCGGCGAAGAAGGTGTTGGAGCAACTGTGATTGCAGCAATGGGTGCTGGCAAAAAAGCAGCAAAAGCAATTGAATTCTGGATAAAACAGGAGAAGTTGGTTAGTGAGGATAATTCAAGCTAATTGTCACTACTATAAAGGAGTATAAAACCATAAGCTTTATATACTAGTTCTTAGTTTTATGTATACTATATGTATAATCTATGGGAAAATGGCAGAGCTTGATAGGATTGTATTGAAGGAGATAGAATATCCAAAAAGGATGAGTTGGAGATTAGTAGAGGAATGGGCAGACATTCCGCTTCTTAGTGAAAATGATCCAAATAACCCTGAATGGATACCAACTCCAGTTGTAAAAGCAGATTTAAGTAAATATGGCTATGGTACTGTATACATAAAAGACGAATCTAACAAAGAAAGCAACCCTACTGGAACTATCAAAGACAGGCCTGCATGGGATTTGGCAACAATAGGGAGAGATTACGCAAGATTGCTTGATCTTAAACTAAAAGCAGGTGTTTTGAATGGAAATGTTGGTTCTTTAAGTGTTCCCAGGCTAACTTTGATGACAGAAGGCAATGCTGGAACTGCAATAGCAGAAAGGTTTGAAGGGCATGGACTGCCACCAATAAAGCTAATTGTCAATAAAAATATGCCAGAAGAAAGATTAAATGAACTCATGAAACTATATGCTGATATTTATATGATTGATCTTGATCAAAAAGCATTATCTCCAGAAGAAATCAAAATGTTTTCTAATAATCCTAATGGCTTAGACCTAACATCTGTACAAATATTTGAGCCGCATGCTGTCTTTTATGATTGGCATGTTCATGAAGTGTTTAATGAAAAGCCTGATGAAGTCTATGTTCCTTATGGTTCTGGTAGGCTTTTTGAAAACTTCCTTACATGGCAGTATAGGAATTTAAGAAATCAAGATCCTAGGTTGAAGATTCAACTTTCTAAACTAGCTTCTATGGATATTTTTGGAGCAGAGCCAGAAATAAGAGATAGCGTTGCTGATAAATTGACTAAATCTTTTAACCCATTTACTATTTTGGATGATAATGATGTTTCTGGACTTATTACTCATTCATTTAGTGGAGACCATACTGGAACTTACAAAGTTAAAGAAGAAAAGATAAAAGAAGCTTACCGTATTTTGAAAGACCTTAAGATTGAAGCAGAACCTTCAGGCGCTGCCTCACTTGCACTTTATTTGCAAAGATATGAAGCTGGACAGGTTGATCCTGGAAAGAAGATTATGGTTGTAAACACCGGAAAGGGAAGATGAAACAATATACAATAACAAAAAAGATTGCAAAACACGGCACGCAGGCTATAATAGTTATACCTAGGCTATTAGAGAAAGATTTAAAACCAGGAACAATTGCCAAGGTTACAATAGATGTTTTAGATGAGGTAATTTAGTATGTACACAGGAAAGTCAGTTTGGGATGACGACGATCAGGATTATCATAGAGAAGGAGAAGAAAATCATACAGATTACCATAGTAATGAAGATTATAATTCAAGTGATGCATCTGATACTTATAACTCAGAGAAAGGCGAGGAAGAAGATAAGAAGAAAGATGAAAAAGCAAAGGGACTTGATAAGGAAGTAGAGACTGAAGAAAAGAAGTATCAAAAGAACGAAGAAGCTGACGATGATCAGATTAAGACAAAGGCTGCTACTGATGTTTTACATGAAACTAAACAAGATGATAAGCATGAAAAGAAAAAAGCACATAAATCAATTGAAGATGCTATTAATAATGCAATAAAGGAGGAAAAGGAAGTAATCCACCTAGATGAATAAAATGGGATGTGACAATTGTTATACAATGGGTAATGAGATATCAGCTTCTTATAATATAGATTCACATGGTAGTTTATCGGCTACTCATGAATCCTTAGCTAATGCTGATTTGCCTGACTATGCACATGGCTTTTACTCACCAACAGAGCATGAGCAGGTAGCAGACATAAAATACAGTAAAACAGAGATAGGGTATGATGACAGCTTGAGAGAGATAAAAAGGGCAATGGAAGGTGCTCCATTAGAAGCCTATACTCCTAGAAGCTTAATGGTTGATGATACAGGATCTGCTGTTCCTAAGACAGGTGAAGCAATAGAACCAGTAGTTATAAAGAACCCTAATAAAGAGATTGTTGACGAGATAATAAAAGCTCAGAGAGATATTGCAGGAAGAGAGCTATTGCTCAATGAACTAGAAATAGAGGAGATTATCATCAAAAGAAGGGTTAAAGTAAGAAGTGTTAGAGTTAAGCAAAAAGATTAATAAACTAGTTCTTTTGTTCTAATTTCATGAGGAGAGGGATAATAAGAAAAGGTATCATATCAATACTTGTTATAATCCTATTTTTATTGGTTTATATTACATCTATGAAGATACATGGGCTTAATGAGAGATTACACACACTCGAATTTCAGAAATATAATGTATATGATAAATTCCCTGATCAGGATGTGGGGGAGATACATGGCAATATATTATCTTATGTTGCGGGTGATAGTGATGATTATTCTAAAGATATCTTAAACAATAGGGAAATAAGGCACCTAGAAGATGTACGAAATACAATCAAGATTATGGATATTTTGTATTATTCTCTTTTAATTATATTCCTGGTATTTCTCATTTTGCTTTATAGGGTTGATAGGAGCAGATTTTTTTATACTCTTATTGATTTGTTCCTTTATACTGGCATGATCATATTATTGATGTCTTTAATAGTTTCATATCTGGCTATTACTGACTTTGATGGTTTTTTCACCCTATTTCATAGAGCCTTATTTGAAGAAGGAACCTGGGTCTTTAGCCCAGATGATACTTTAATCAAACTTTACCCTTCTGCTTTCTTCTATGATATAACCAGATTTATATTTATGAGTTCACTTGGTTATGGCATCGCATTTACATTACCAGGAATATTTATAGGAGCGAAATCATTTATAGCAAAGTATTTAAAGAAAAAGAAACCAAATAATGTAAAATGAGACGAGTGATTATAGCTGGAAATTGGAAGATGAATAAGACAGTTAGTGACGCTGTTTCTTTGGTTAAAGAGCTGAAAGAATTGGTTAAAGACGTTAAAGATATAGAAGTGGTTGTCTGTCCGCCATTCATTGCTCTAAATAATATTGCTGAAGAGATTAAAGGCTCTAATGTTAAATTAGGTGCGCAAAATGCTTATTTTGAGAAAGAAGGTGCCTTTACAGGTGAAGTTAGCTGTTCTATGCTTAAAGATGTTGATGTAGATTATGTTATTATTGGACATTCTGAAAGAAGACATGTTTTGGGAGAAACAGATGATGTGATTAATAAGAAGATCAAAGCAGCATTAGACGCTAAGTTGAAGCCAATCTTTTGTGTTGGAGAGCTGTTAGAAGAGCGAGAAGCTAACAAAACTAATGAGGTTATTGAAAAACAGATCAAAGAAGGATTGAAAGATGTTAAAGATAATGTTGTAATTGCATATGAGCCTGTATGGGCAATAGGCACTGGAAAGACAGCTACACCAGAGCAGGCAGAAGAAGTACATCTATTTATTAGAGATTTGTTGAAAAAGATTTATGATGATAGGGTTGCAGAAGAAACAAGCATACTGTATGGTGGAAGCGTTAAACCTTCTAACATCCAAGGCCTTATGGATAAGGCAAATATAGATGGCGCATTAGTTGGCGGAGCTTCATTAAAAGCAAAGGATTTTAGTGATATAGTAAAATGGTAGGTGAAGATATTACTAAGAAAATAGGGGATGTTAAAGATGTAATTACCCCTTCACCAACAAAAAGCAAAGCATGGCTATGGAAGCTGATTTTAGTTCTGATTATAATTGGATTTGTTCTTTATTTGTTTACGCACCCAGAAGTAATAAGGGATTTTACCAATAAATACTTTAATAATTTGCTTAGTTAAGGAACATTGACATATAGTTTATGAATTGTGTCATATGCATCCGGGTATTTTGGGTCTGGAGTTGATTCTATGTCTTCACAAATACCTCTCGGATCGTTCTTAACATCATCTCCATTACTATCTGTTACTTTATCATCAACACAAACAATCATATCAAAAACATAGGTTCCTGGTCTGGCCCTGTCTGGAGATATGCCTAATAAGAATCTCTCCTGTTCATTATTCCTCACTGTTTTCTGAACCGTCACACCTATCCCATCTTGACCGCTAGAACTTGTTGTCTGGAGCCAGGTGTCTGGATTACCACATCCTTCTGGTGGTAAGGATCCTCCTAATGAACCTTGACAGAGCTTAGTGCTGCCTCTAAAAGCCTTGCTAAAATTAATGAGCACTTCAAAATCATTAGATTCACCCGAGTTGAGAACATTTAAGACTCCAATGCCAAATGTTTCAAAGTCCCCATTGTTAACGGTTTTTTTGTCAAAAGGGATTGCTATTCTGCTGCCATCATCAAGCAAGCGCTCAATCTCTTTTTCTGTTCTCTGATCATAAGTCATCTTTATATCTTCAGCATGAGTAAAGAACTTCTTAACCATATAAATACTAAAAGAAAAAATAACAATAGTTATGACCATCGTAACCAGGAAGTTTACTGATAATTGAATTGCTTTCTTGTTCATATCTTTATTTTTAGATTTGTTATTTATATAGTTTATGTTTTTGGATACCGTTTAGTTAATATTGATTCTCTGATTATCTTGGGTAATCAGGCTAAATAGTTGGTAAAGTCTCCCAAAAATCCAATTTGCGTGAAAGAGTTTAATCAAACTCCATAGCTTATTCCTTCCTAGGCCTAATTCAATACCTGCCCTTTCAGCAGGCGTTAAGCCGTTTAATTGCTCATGAGGCCTGCAATAATTGTAAATTATCCTTCTTAATTTCAAAGACCATTTTGCTGATTCAAATGTCTTATAATGGCACAGCAATTTTACTTTTCTTTTTGTATGCCTGTTGTGCCTTTCAATAGCATTGTTGTTGTGTTTTATTCCGTACTTCTTCTGCTTGATTGGAGTCCCCCAATCAAGCTTAACAATCCCATGATGCTTGCTCCTATCAGTTCTGTTAAATAATTTCTTGAATGCAATCCTATATCCATCTAACCTATCAGATACAAAATGTATGAAGCTTAGAAATATGCATGAACTAAGAATACCCAGAAACAGCTTCATTGCACCATCGGTATCTCTAGT
>JAYEIZ010000226.1:0-29348 GCA_034660355.1 Nanobdellota archaeon | reverse complement strand
ATCATATTCATAATGTCCTGTTCTACAATCCATTTACATACTGAATCATAATCCAAGAATAGAACGTGAAGTCCGTCAGCACACCTTGAAGAAATACCTGTCACCGTTGTAGGTTTTTTGAAAATGCTTAACGAGTAATAGTTCTCTTTATTAACTTCCCTGTAACAATCTTCCTTACATAACTCTTTTTTTAGAATAAGCTTCTTTGCTTTAATTGATATTTCAATTCCTCTCACTTTGTTTCCCCCCTGATAGACTTGCTATCCCATCCAAAAAAAAGAAGGGTTGTTACCGACAATAGCTTCTGCCCTACCGCCTGTAACTATCTTCTTTCAGTATTTCCTTATCTTCAACGTTTATATACTTTGCGTTTTCACTGGTTAGTCAGTTCACTTATTTTTTCCGAACAAGGCATAACTAAAGAACAGTACACAGATTATAAACAAGGTAATCCCTGTTGCTGTCAATGCTATGTTCCTGATCTTCAGTTCATCCTTGAGTTGATTTACTTCTCTGTCGTTCGCAGTCTTGATCTGTTCTATTATCTCGTCACAGTTCTTCGTCTTGATTCCATCACTCACCAGCTCATTGTTCTTTGCTTTCTCAGTGTAATAGTTCTCAGTACAAATCGCATTCTCGTCAGTGAGTAATACAACTTCATCTTCCAATTCCTCTATCCTATTATTAAACTTTCTATTATCAGAACTAAGAGTCAACAATTCGTCATTCTTTGTGGGAATGTCTGTCGGTATCAATAAGCTGTACTCCTCGTCTATCGTGCAATGAAATGTATTCTTCTCTGAGTCTCCTGAGTAGAATGTTACTGTGTTGTTCTCTATATCTACATTCAGATCAAGGTATGCCTTCTCTGCATACACTACGTTAACCATACACACCATAACCATAAATAATATCAGCCTCTTCATTGTTTCACCTGTCTACCTCAGTTTAAAATATTCTTTTCGCTTGTATTTTGACTTATCTAAGTTCATAACCTGCCCACATACTTTAATCCTTCTTTTGTGATGTTGCCTACCCATCTCTAACCCCTTAACTGAAACAAAAGTTCTTAGTTGTTCCATGCCACCAAATACTGTGTCTAGTATGGGCACTATCTCTGGATTGATCCTAAGCGTAACTTTCCATTCCCCTTCAGATAGAAGTATCCCTTTGTCTAATAGTTGTGATGTCTCTTTATGTATTGTGGCATAAGTAACATCTAGTTCTGAGCATAGTGTGCTCCTGATTATTCCTTTTGAACCTAATTTGTAGAACACATAAATCATCAACTGGTTTGCAGGGTTGCCGAACAAGTCTATATACTTGTACTGATTCCTTACCCCTGCCCTCCTGCGTTTCATCATTATTCTGCCCTTGATGTCGCCATTAGTATATATCACATTTTCGATAAATATAAAGTTTTCCCTCGCTGTGTTATCTCTCAGAAGTAGCGAACTTACAAGTTGCTTAAAGGTTTTAAGCATTAATCAAAACCTTTAGTCATTGATTGAATTGTTTAGGCAGTGACTAAAACCTGTAATCATTGCTTAAAGGTTTTAAGCAATGAACGCAATCTCTAATCAATATGAGGTATAATTTTAGAAGTGTACTCATAAACGTGATGGTACTCATAGATGATTAATGAATATTTGTAGAAAGTTATTAACATTTGCCTAATACGTTAATAATATTGTCTGTGTGATAATGTAACAGCGACGAGAAAAAGAAAAAAAATTAAATTACTTCTGGAATATCATCCTTCAGAACGTTGTAGTTCCTGTGGTACTTTTCTTTTGAGTATGCCCATTCCTCAATGGCAAGTAGGTTTTGCAGTTCTTCCTTACTTGCCTTGTTGGCTGTGGTAGCTTTTTTGATCTCCTTTGTCTCAGCCTTGTAGTTGTTCTGGAGGTTTGCCTTTAGGGGTAGCTCTTGGTAATACTTCTCCCTGTCATCGATGAGTTCCCTGTTCCTTACTATCACGTCTTGGGGTATGGGTGGTTCTTCCTTGTCGATGTTCGACTCGTAAGTGCTATCGTCTACCTCTTCCGCAGTAACCGCTGCTTTGGGTGAACGTGGGCTTTCTTCTCCAGTCCTAGACGAGAGGTCGTTCAGTTTGTCCTCGTAGTTGACAATTATCTTACGCATTGTTTCAACCATGTCCAGTATCAGACGGTCCTTGTCAATCAGTTCAAAGTTAAATAACTGGTTGCCGATACTTGCCAACTGTGTGCCCTGTGCTGAAGGGTCATTGAGTATTTCTTTTATAGCAGGTATTAATGCGTTCATCGATCTACCCAGTGTTAATTTCTTGTCTGCCTCCATAGAACCAGTTGTCCCATAAAGGTTTAGGTTGACTATGTTCAGTTCCTCCTGAATCTTGTCTAGCCTTGTGGCTGGTCCAATTAAATTCGGGTCTGTGAACAATACCATCTTATGTTTATCTTTTCCTTCAAATATGCTTATTGCTTTCATCTCGTACTCTGCCTCCTTTACTATCTAAGTTTACGCCTATAGCCTCCCCTTTTTACGGTTTTGCCTTTGATTTTTAACTTATGTACCCTGTAAGGTTTTGATAATAGTTTTTTCTTTTTTACTTTGTCTGCACCGTACAGATTATTCCCTACTGGTTCGCTACCTATTACTCTGCCAGACTTTGTGTTCCTAATATCTCCTGAGTCTGGAAATCTTAGGCTACCGCTTTCACGTTCATAAAACCTACCTTCTCCTTTTTTATAACCCCATTGTGCCATTTGTTTTCACCTCATACATTTAATATTTTTCTTGTGCCTAGATATAACAGAATCAATCCACTAAAGAATATCACCCAACCCCATATGGGGTGTGATGGATATATGCTTGATCCTATTGAATCGAATTTAAAGTCTGGTTGCTGTAATGATTCGTTCAAGTGTACTATCTCTTGTGGTTCTATCGCCTTTTCGGATGTTAAGTTTACTAAGACTACTATTAAAAACCCCACCAATACTAATGTCCATGTGTCTGATTTATTCACGTTTTTTTATTGTCCCCACTATCCCAAAAATCAATAACCCGATTATAGCATACCTAGTGAACCATCCTGTCTTTAATGAAGCTGGAAGCCAGTCCCACAAACTATCTTTGATACCGCAATCTTCCCAATCAGTTATTAGTTCCTCGCTGTTCTGACAAATGCCATCGCCTTTAATGCCTGTAGTTATCTTGAAAATTTTATCGAACAGATTTTGCAGTAAGGTAAACTCCTCCACTTCCTGTGTTAATCCTAATTCGTCCAACGCCTCATCAACCTTATGAGGGTATGGAAACCTTGTACCTGTTTCAGGGTATATGCCATTAGACGAACTTGATGTTGAAGGGGTTGTTGTTGGAGGTGTTGATACATTAGTTGTTGGACAGTCCCATCCTCCCCAAGTACATTCACCCAAATTGCCTTCCCCAAGAACCCTCAGGTCTGATGCAGACACCACTGATAACATTACTATTGCCATTAATAAGTAGACGATGAGTTTCATTTCTTCAATTTAAACTTCTTCTCCTTTTTCTTTGAGGTTGGGTCTTCAGATTCCATTGATCTTACATGATTCAAGATTAAGTCCGATGCAGATATTTCTGTTTGGTTCTTCATAATATATTCGAAGGATACCTCTAATGTTTCATTAGTGTCCAAATCCTTGAGTGTCTTTTTGATTATCTTGTAATCAGCATCGTCTTTTATGGTCTCATCAAACTGTTTAAGATTAAGTGCACTTACAAGTATTATAGATAACAACAAAACAGTTACTAGACTGATAAAAATTATATGAATTTTTTTAAGACTCACAGTACAAAGCACCTCCGTCCCCTACAAATATTCCTTGACCATCCTGAACAAAGCAACCTGCATCTGCTCTTACTTTACCGCCTGAGTTGATTCTGAAAGTCCCATTTAAAATTCTAAGATGATTGTTGCCAATATTATTCTCAGTAGTAATTGCACAATCACTGCCATCGTCAATAACCCAATCACCAGAACCAGAATAAGTGCATTGGCTTACGTCTGCTGCTGTGCCTAAAAGTATTGATTTGTTTGTTGGTGTTCCAGCAGTAGTTGAACTAAAAGGGGTAATCTGCACTGTCCAATTATCTCCGTTGGAAGTATCAGATCGAGGAACTGTCAATCCTGCCCATCTGGTTGCATCGTATATCTGTTTTACCTCGGTCGATGTTAAAGATTTGTTGTAAATTCTAATCTCATCAAGTTGTCCTTTATGTCCAGTTGAATCAATTAAGTTACCTACTCTTAATGGAAAAACGGTATCCATTATCTCAAAATCTGTATCTAATGTTGTATTATGTGTATTTTCGCCATCTACATACATTAACAATTTGTCAGATTGCTTCATAAACGTAAACATTATCCATTCATTTTGTGGCAAGTTAGTTGGACCCCACACGCTCCATTGTCCACCAGTTGTATTCCAGACACGAAACAAAGCTTGGTTATTATTAACCTTCATTGCAAAAGAACCTTTTGTTGACCAAACTGAATTATTTGCTTTATTGAAAAACCAAGCCCCGCTAGTCTGAGCATAATACCACATATTAAACGTAAAGTCACCAGTACCAAAATCAAACCTTTGTTCGTCTGACACTAAAATATAATTATCGTTTGAACCACCTACAAAATTACAACTACCGCCACCAACTTGATTATTGGTATTGTTAATATCAACATTATAATTAGTGGTGGTAAACTGGTTTGTATAATCTTTTATGTCATTATCTAAAGGTAGCCACAACATTAAATTTGCATCATTAACGTCACCTGTTTTTCTATCTAATACACCATCCTTAAACCAAGCGACATCAAAAGATAAACCAACTGCATCTGACGAATTAAAAGAAATAGAAGGAGCATAACCATAATCAACTGTATCATTATTCCTGCCCATCGAATATTGTTCAGAGAACTCTACTGCTGATAATGACCGATTGTATATCCGTATTTCGTCAAGTCTACCGTTGTGTGAACTTGCACCATCACTTAATGAGCCAACGGTTACAGGGTATTCCGTGTCCATCATAACAAAATTGGAATCTAACGTTGTATTGTGTGTATTGTTTCCATTAATAAACATCATAAACTCGTTACCACTTTTTGCCATACCCATATGTATCCATTCATTTTGTGGTAAATTGGTCGGACCCCATATATCTTGAGTACCAGCTGATGTGTTCCATAATCTAAACAATGCTTGGTTACTATTAACTTTCATTGCAAAAGAATTTTTAGTTGTCCAAGTAGTTAAATTCGCTTTGTTCAAAAACCAATCCCCACTATTCTGACCATAATACCATAAACTAACAGCAAAATCTCTAGACCCAAAATCAAAGTCTTGTTCGTTAGGTACAATTAATCTATCGCCAGTACTATCATACTCAGTACTTTGACCAACTGCGCCTTTAACATCAATGATAACGTCACCCAAATAATCTGAAACGTTATTCTTTTGTTCAGGACTCTCATCATCAAAATTTCTTTCAAAAGGTAAATAAAGTATTAAATCAGTATCGTTCTCTGGAGCGTGAGTCGCGATCATGAAATCATCAGAACCAAAATATGAAGCAGGTGACGATATTTGATCTAAATATAATTCCATTGCATTAGTAGGAGTTAAATACGTATCATTACCGACCATAGTATTATCTATGCGACCATTGAACGCTAAACCTGAAACGTCCTCATAACCCATCTCTCCAACGTGCTGTTCTATATTATTAGTCTTAATTGCAGAACCAGCATAAGTACCGTTGATGTACATGGTGAAGTTAGATGTTGATGCCTGTTCTGTTACACATACATGAACCCAAGATTGAGCAAGGAAACTAATATCTGAATAAAATACTATTGCTCCATGCAAAAATACATGCTGCACACCATCAATTGAAGCTATCCAAAATCTACCAGGCGTTACTCCGCTAGTGTACTGCATATATAACATCTGATAAGTCCCACTAAAAGTGTTCATTCTTTGCCATGAACATAAAAACCAATCATTATTTGGTGGTATTAATGCTTTAGTGAATGTGACGACATCAGTACCAACGAAATCATAAGAGTTGTTTATGAATCCTGGTTTGCCAACCTCTGCACCACTATTAGAACCATCACTGTTACCGAACAGATCCTTTAATCCTGAACTATTATCAAATGAATAATAATACGTCACACCATAATCAGTTGGATCAAAATCTGGATTGTAAGCTAACCCGAACGCTGGCAGAATTAAACCTACCATTGCGATTATATAGATAAATTTCATTCCAGTCACCTAACACGCTCCTATACAAATTCCTGAGCCGTTATGCCAAATACTTGCGTTCTGTGTTGCAGTACCTATTGTAAAGTTGCCAACAACATGGAGCGGCGTTAATGGTGCAGTTGTGCCAATGCCTACATTATATGTCGGTTGCGATAAAAAATAATCTGTGCCAGTAGTGTTCCAAGAAAGTTCTGTATCCCGAGTTATAGCAGAATCTATCCTTGCATCCGCTATGGTTCCTGAAGTGATGTTAGTAGCTGAGAAACCAGAATAAGTAAGCACTGGAACACCTGCAACTTGAAGTATTGAAAAGTTACCTGTACCTGCTACATCTAAAGTAGTTTGTGGGCTAGTAGTGCCAATACCTACTTTAGAAGCGTCTGCAAATAATGTGTTATCTTCTACTCTTAATGATCCAGTTACATTTACAAGGCTGCCTACATCATTGCATCTGTTTGCTCCAGATATCCATAACCTGCCCTGTGTTGCATGTGACCTCAAAACTGAACCAATTTTTTGTACGCACTGAACATCTATAGGCTTTACTTTAGTTAATGTACCAGTTGAGTTTAAATACAAATTGTCACCAAACAAATAATCTGATGTATCTGCGTTATACACTTTACCTGTTGTCACACACTGACCTTGATTATTGACTCCAATTGTCTCTGATGCGACACAATCCGCATGGGTGTTTGTAGACTCGTATCCTGCCCTAATTGCTTCTTGTACGTCTAAACCTGAATTATAACCTGTAAAATACATAGGTGTCCCTGCTATGATGGTTACACTGTCAACGTTTTTTATAACCTGTGCTGATGTTATAGTGATGTTTCCACCAGTTAAATCGTTGACTGTAGCAACCTCAACTCCGTTCAGGAATATATCACTTGCGTTTAAATCCCCTATAATATTAGTATTGCCTAGAACTTCAAGTGTCGATTTGGGAGTGGTTGTGCCTATTCCAACGTTACCACCAGAGTTGAAAAATGAATTGCCATTAGCAGAACCATTGAATACTAAAGTTGGTGTTCCTGCTAGGTTTGTTATAATCAAAGATGTGTTTGCCGTTAAAATATTGGCAGTAACTAAAGCGACATCATTTTGAAAATATGTAGTACCTTGAAATATATTTACACCTGTAAATGTGTTGTCTGCTCCAAGATAACTGCCATTGAAATTTTGCACATACGAAAAGTCTATATCCCCAACAAGTGTGTCTCCTTGGATTGTTGCAGTGGTTGTTATGTCGCTGTTGGATGTTAATGATTTGTAAAATGAAATGCTGCTATTGAAAAAGGTTGCTAATAGACTGTCACCGTATATGCTCATATTCTTATGAGATCCGTTCTCTGTGTGCTCCACCTTCATAGTTTGGACAGTGGCGTTCCCAAAATTATTGTAGAGTATGCCCCACAGTCCAGCACTTGAACCATTGACAGGTAATTCTAAGGCAGGATTAGGTAGACCTACAGCCATAATTTGACTGGACATTACCACCATGGCTAACGTAAATAATATGTATAACTTTTTCATTTTACCTTCCTCCTCCACTCAGCTTTACAGCATAGATTATTATTCCTAGGGCAACTACACCTATTATTATCAATTGAACATTATTGTTACTTTTTTCAGGTGTTGGTTGTTCTTCAGAACCAGATATTACTACTTGATTTTCAAAGTCCTCGGAATCCTCAGATACAGAATATGTGAAAAAAATCTGGTTCTTTGATGCTTGGATAGTTTTAGTTACTTGATTATAATCTGCCAAAGTTACAGTTGTCTTTTTGACGCAGCTATAAACTCCCTTACCTTTATTTTCAAGTAACGATGTTTGTTCATTAATCCCTAGTGGGATGTTGGTAGGTGATATTACCTGAGGTACTGAGTCCTGCAATCCAGCCTTCTTGTAACAGGTGTATATCTCATTAGCATCACTGAAAGATATTCCTGCTAAGTTTTCTGTCTTTGACTTTACAGATACTTCTTGGTCAATGTCGTAGTTAGCATGATGCTCTACTGACTTCTCATCTATGAACGGACTGATGATTGCTTTGGTTATTATGTAATGGCTATCTGTAAATGCACCGTCAAATCCCTTCACACCAAAAACCTCAGACTCCAATGTAAGGTAGTCGTTGTATTTGTAGTTTCCAATTTTCGAAGTTCCGTCAATGGTTATCTGGACATCGTTGTTAGATACTACACTGATTGTTCCTGAAAGACTGCCTATAGAGAACTGTGTCTTTGATACATTGTTTTTAATTAGAATGGTTTGTGCACCGACGTCCAATGGAACCACTTTGTTCTCTTTCTGTAATATTATTTCTTGTTTAACCAATACCTCGTTCTTACATTGCACACCTTCATAAGAGCAAAGACCATTAACACAAGACACTTGAGAACTATCACATGAGTCGGGTACTAAGCAATCAGACTTAGCGTTGCATTGTAATATGACTGGTGCTTCTTCCACTATCTGTTGGCATTTGCCTGTGTTGGTGTTTATTGCACTACCCACTGGACATGAGGGTTCCATCCCTTCTACAAAGTTTGTTACATAAGTTACCCTGATAAAATCTCCTTCTGAGACTATATGAGAACCGCCATCCGCCAATTTCTGGATTAAGTCAGCGTTCTTGTCTACCCTAATTCCTTGCTGTTCTGAACTATATGCCCATGCAGGATGTTCGAAACAGAACCTCTTTGGTTCGTAAGTAAATGTTCTAGGATCAGCCCAACTAATCTTAGAGCCTTTAGCGAAATCATCAAAGACAACTACATCACCAACAGACACCCCACAATCTCCAACATAAGGTATAGAGTATCTTATCTCGTCGATCTTTACTGTACCCTGACCAGTTAATTTTAGGAAGAACACATTTAAGTTTGATACGTCTGATTGTGTTTCCCTACCAGCTATATTGATAGTCACGATGTTGGGATCAAGGAATCCTCTGCTTATCCTCATCACTGCTTCTTTCTCTGCACTAGAAAACCTGCTAGAAGTCATTTCATCAATAGCACCAGTGCTCGTTGTTAGTGTGCCTGTGCCAGCCCTGTCTGGTGTTCCTTGTATGCTGTTTATTGGTGAACCAGATAACTTATAGTAAATGTCGCTGTCATATTTGAAAAAATCGTTGAATATGTATAAGGTTGAATCAGAGATTATCTTAGTGCTCCCTACATCTGCTGTGAATACTGTCAGTTTCAGTTCACTGTTGGATACTGTTGGCATGTAATTATTGTTGAGCCGTCTTACTAAAATTCCGCAAGGAACAGACTGACCAAACTTGTCCTTGAAATATGCTTCTACAGTATCATCATTAAACTTGGGTTGGAATCCATATATCCCATCAAACTCTAAATATTCTATCGGACAGGTTAATCCAGCATCAAAACTATCAAACACCGCCTTGCCTCTGGTGGGTTCTAGTTCTGCTGTGCTCTGGAGGTTAATGTTAGGGTTGATAACTAGGTAGGCTATTACCACAACTATTAACATAGCTACCAATGCTTTATTGTTTACCATCCTTAACGCCTCCTTTTCTTACTATTACTGACTATCCTTCTATATAAACTTGTCTGCTTTATCTGTGGGAAGAACACTATAAATGCCACCAAACCAAAGAATCCAAACAATGCTATTCGTATGAACCATGCCTGTTGTAATGTCTTGCCAGATAATATTGTTTCTACGTTGATGAAACAGTCCACCCTACAGTTTTGTGGGTTCTCGCCTTCTTGACATATACCGTTCCCACACAATAATACATCGGATACATTAATTGGTGGTTCTGTAACAATGGTAGATGTCCCTCCACCACCAGGTGCCGCTGGTGTGGATGGGGTAGATGGGTTTGATATGGTTACGTTGATACCTACAGAAAAATTAGTTGCTAGGTTTCCTGAAGCGTCCTCACAGTAAATCTTCTGCCATTCTAAAGTAACTGCACCGTAAGCAGCCATTGATTGTTCTTTCTGAAGTAAGTCGCCAGTCTTTGAATTGCTGGTAAGATTGAATCTATCTGGTGATAATGTTGAACTAAATATCTCATATTTACAAGCGTTAGCATTAATCCCACTCTGCGTGTCAGTAACATTAGCTATGAAGGTGATAGTCTCGTCGGTTGTTGGGGCACTGTTAGAAACAGTGATTGCTTGGATTAAAGGGGCAGTAGTGTCAGCGATTACTACAGAGTCATTAATCCAGTTACTCCATTGGAACCCATCATTGACCCTTGCAGAGAATACCCATGTATCGCCAACGGTAGTGTTCTCCTTAGAAATGGAAGTGAAATTTCTTAGCCTTATATCTTCTATACTATTGTTGAACCACTTTGTTTCATTGTAAACCCATGTGTCAGAACCGACATCTGCGAAATTAATCGTAGTATTCAAAACATCGTTATCAGTTGCAGGTTTAGGTATGATTGTAACACTTGGAGGTAATAATGTGCCATAATAAACTGACCATATCTCAGACTGAGACCAAGCTCTAGACCAAAATGAAATGTCAGTCAATGTTCCATTGAATTTGTGGTTTTCTGAAGCGAATTGTTTCCCTATCAATAAACCCTTATCACCATAGATTTCACCAGTTAGGTTCGAGAGGATTGAATAGTTTTGATAGCCGTTGATATACATGGAATAGTTCTGATCGCTCCTAGTAACCACTGCATGATACCATGTATCTACCTCTGCATTGATAGAATTAAGAGTTATAGCAGGTACATTTTGTTCAGCCAGTTTGACTACAATATTCTCTTTAGTTCCATCAACTTTAAGATATGTGTCCTTTGACTTGAACTGGAATGCAGGTTGAGTTGTCGTTGAATCATTTACTTGCATCCAGAAAGAAATAGTAAAATCTGAAATCAAGTCCAAGTCTTCTGACGTGACTGCAGGAGGTACACTTTCGCAGTATTGTGCTGATTCAGAATCAAACCTGATAGCATCTGTACCGCCATAGGGGTCTGGAACGTTGATCTCACCAGCACAGGTCAGATTTTTCATATTACCAGAATAATCCCAAGCATAAGTGGCTGTGTCGTTAAAAACATACCATCTAAGAAGTGATGATCTATCGATAGTAAGCATACAGGACGAAGTAGCAGAAGAATTACCTAGACATTCTATCTCGTCCTCAGTTATCCCTCTCTCCCATAAACTAAAGTCTGCAATGTTGCCGTCCAAAAGTTCTGTTGCACCACCAATAGCCCCAATCATTAAACCAAGTGGTACTGCTAGTTCTGCATATGAATTAACTCTCCTGGAATTGTTTAAAATTCCATTGATATACAAGGAGAGATTATATTGTTCTCTCTTAAGGGTGTAATGAGTCCAATCTACTAAATTGATGCTGTTTGATTCTAAAGTAGGTTTCTGTTGGGTGTTGATATAAGAAGCTACCACTGTTGAGCTAGGGTTCATTCTAAGTAAATTAGAGGGGGCAAATGGTGCTGAAGCATTTAAAGATATAACAAATTGCTGAAGGTTTACTGTGTCGAACTTTACCCAAGCTGCTACGGTGAACTTATTATCGAAAACAATATCCTTAGATGAATTATCCACACAGTTGTCTCCGTTATCCCTATTCAGTTTATAAGCAGAAACATTACCGTAAACATCAGGGGTATCGATGGTTATGGTGTTGACACAAGCTAAGTCCTTAGAATTACCTGAGTAGTCCAACAAAGTAGATGATGTATCATTAAATACATACCAACGAGAGAGACCAGTCTGATCCAAAGTTGATAAACAAGAAACCCCACTACAACCCAACCCTAAAACACTTACTATTGAAGTAATAGTGAAACATACTAAAAGAGAAAATAACAACAAAATTCTAAATCTCACTTGCGTACACCTCTTCGCACCAATCTTCTGCTGGGTAGTAATCGCCTAACCTATCACCGAAAGAAGATATTGCTTCTATATTCTGTTTGCAAAAATCTTCTTGGTCTTCAGATGTTAGATTATACCTCCAAACACAATGCCTCGCTTCATGCAATATTGCTGGGTACATATCTGGTGCTTGTGCAATGTTAAGTTCTATAGTTTTTGAATCTGTTATGAAGTGCGCCCTCCAGTTAACACCCTCCAAGTTGTATACTTCTATGATGTTAGGGCATGAGATAATATCCGTAGGTATTTTATTTATTTCTGTCCTGACCAGTTCTTCTGATACTTGTGAAGTTCTCATAATTATTTTTATGTCCGACCCATACTGTATTTCTTCTTCTTCCTCAATTGCATCAAGACCGATTGATTTTGGGATTGGTTCTAAGTCGATTTCTTCATGTTCTATTGTGCAGCCAACAGACTCAACAACCACTGCGGTAGGTTTGGGAGTGCAGCCAACCATCATCAATACTAATAGAATAACCAAGAAACCATAGGCAAGGTGGACATTATGCCAAGAGTGAGCATATCCTTGCCTGTGGAGTCTGGTGAGGTTTTTAGACGAGCCGAGAAATCTGTTATGGTTTGTGGTTTGTGAGTGTAGGTGTTTTTTTGGCTCGTCCATGCTTAAAACCTCTTGAGAGTGATTATTATTAAAAACCAATGTATTTGAATGCTAAGTATACTAGGAAGCCTAGATATGCTACATGAATCCACCTCGCAACTGCTTTCCCTGAAACCCAAAATGCTATACCCAACGATAACCCTAAGATTACCACAACGTACCATTCATTGCCTGGCAATATAGACATTACTAGGTTTTTTATCCAATCAACAATAGACGATAGTATTTGGCTTTTCAATATTGCATCTATGAAATCCATCGATACCACCATCAACCACCTAACGGAATTTTGTCTGCGATTTGTTTATCAAAAACAAATATTAATACGGCAAACACAATGAACAACCAAGGATACTTCTTGATATATTCAAACACAACTGTAGACTGAACACTCATAAAGAGTATAATCAGGCTAAAGCCAGATATGAACTGCCGTATTATCTGTTTCGATACTACCATCCTTCTAAGGAGCACCCACCATTGATTGTAGACTTACTATCGATTGCTGGAATATTGTTCCATCAAATAAGTTAGGAACAACGAACACAAACAACACTATAAGTAAGGCTGCTACAATCAAGAAAGGAAATATCTCTGCCTTAGTGAATGAAAACTGCTTCTTCAACGTAACTGTCGCTATCCCTACTGCCAGTATTAGGAAGACAAAAAATATGCCCACTCCTAAATCAATCCCACTGAATCCTGTGAAATTGCCTGTTATTGTGCTAAGTAGTAGGAAGACTATTACTGCTAAAGCTGTTGATCCGATTACAGTACCAAAGTTTAGTTGGAGTTTTCCCATCTTTATATCTTTTTATACATCCTCCCGATTACATACACTAATGATAGATAGCCTATCAACGTTAACCATGTTATCTGTTGTAGTCCAGGTATACTTTTTCCTAACAATGATATTATAATTCCACCTATATTTAAAGGGAATGTTATCACTGATAAGATAACAATAAATTCTAAGACGGTAAAAATCGTTCTTAGCCTGGTTTTGTTTGTTCCATTACCTAGGTTGACTGCTTTAGCCAAGATATTAAATACCATGTTTCCTTACCCTCCCTTACCTCTTTTTATTGCTATCATAAATCATAATAGCTACAATTGCAATAAACACCACTAGAACTATTCTCATATTTGGACCGCCGTTATCTTTCTGTGCAGCCTGTGCAGCTGCTACATTTTGTGTGTTCCTACCTGAAGGGTTATCGATTTCAATGTTTGTCAATGCAGTACATTGAGTTGTATCCAGACCATCAGTAACAGAGAACTGTACTGTCGAATATACACTTTCAGGTACTTGCGTTAGATCAAACGTGAACACATCACTAACCTCAGATAAGGTATATGTGTTTGAGTCAAAGGTTACAGTAGCCGAAGTTCCGTTTGCACCAGTTACACTTACCGACGTTGTGGTGTCAGGGTCATAAGAACCGCTAGACACTAACGTTGTTTGAGAACAGGTTGGATTTCCGTTATCAATTAACAAATCTAGGTTAGTGTCTATTGCTAGTTGTGCTGCTGACTCGTTAGCAATTATTACTCTTATGTCGTAAGTGAGATCGTCCCTAAGTGCTGAAGTTGCCCAACCCATAGTATAACTTGTTAGGTTGTTTGATTCATTCACACCGACGAACGTATACGTTGAATCAGTTGATAGTTTGTAGTAGAATGATGCGTTGGTTGCGTTCTGACCTGAACCAGTCTGACCTGCTACTGTAGCAGTTATTACTTGCACTCCACTGGCTGTGCCACCTGCCGCTGGACTAGATATTGTTGTAGATACTGCTGCAAAACCAAAAGTCGCCATACAGAGCATAACAGCCATAAATATTAATATGTTTTTTTTCATCTTCCTTGTTCCTCCTAATTAACTGTTCCTTTTCCAAAAAAATGACTGTATTAGTATTACAGCTATTATCGCTAACACACCATAAAATATTATGTTCTGTTCGAGATTTGTTGCTGATGGAAGCAATGTATCTACTATGGAGAACTTTAATGTTCCTGCTATATTGTCCTTAAACAATGCCAAAGCAGCTAGAGCAACCATCCCTATAACAAATATGTTTTTTTCTTTCTTTGCCATTTTTTTATCTCCTTAGTTTTAATAACAAAAACACGAATGATATTATCCCTAATATTAGTAGTATCTGATCAAACTTGAAAATCACTGTTGCAACTAATCCGAAGAAAGGTACACCTAACAATGCCAGAGTACCAAGTATTAAGACTGCTGCGAGTATAGGTCCAACTGTTGGAATCCTGAAAAGCAACATCGCAATCCCACCAAAAGACCCCAAGAATCCTAAGTTTGAAAATGAACCTATTGCTTTTATGGGTATGGATGCTTGGAGCGGTATATTGAACGCTGAAAGTGTTATGATGCTTGAATCTTTCAAGAACAGTAATGTTCCGATTATCCCCATCACTATTAATGCGTGAGTTGTAAACACCTTCTTCTTAGAATACATATAATCTATGAATATACTCAAACTAACAGTTAACGTGAATATAGTCAATATCAAAGACAGTGTTGCTGATGCAGTTAAGCCCACCGCTATGAAAGACGCTATCACTCCAGAATAAAAACCGTTCTTATGCTTTTCCAAAAACTTGTTTATTGCTTTTATCATTTGTTCTCCATGAAAGCGAATATCAAAAGTATGATGCCTATAGTCAGTTGTATGTTTGTTGAGATTACAGAATCAACAACCTTCTGTGCAACGTTCTCTAATAGGAAGTATGCTCCTAAGAACATCGCCAGTATTTTTATTTTGTCTTTCTTGTGTACCATGTTATCTTTCCTTAGATTAAGAAGCAGGGCTTAGGTAGCCCACTACTTCCGTTTCTTTCTCTTAACCGATTTCCTCTTAGCGACTTTTTTCTTTGCTTTTTTCCTTGCTGCCATTTCATACCCCCTACCTAATTACTCAGGTTAACTCAATTCAAATAATACTCCCCAAATTATGATTCCAACAATACCGAATAATATTTGCTGTTGTGGGCTAGGTAGCCAAGTAGATAATATCTCTCGAAAATTAACAGCGATATAAAACGAGAATATTCCGAACCCTATTGTCTGGATTACTGCCTTCACTTCTTTCCTTGTTAGTTTTCCCATTTTAATACCTTGGTTTACTTATATATGCAAACAATGCAAGTCCGCCAATCAACGCAAACCATCCTGTTATACAACCTGTGTCTTCTGGATCCAAGCCCATAGCTGAAGAGATACTAGCCCCCCATGTGCAAGGGTTAATCTGTTCAAGTATATCTGAATCACTATCTCCTTCTTTCGGTTGTTCAATACAAAACCCGACCTTCTCATAAGTAGATTCTGGAACGCCTAATAAAACATTAGTAAACAAGAAATCAAACAAACTACCAGAAAATCTTGTCTCTAGCCTATCCTTAAAAATGTCGGTTGTAGACCTAATCTGTGTAACCAACATCTCAGCATCATTTTTGGATATTAGTTCTTGGCGAACCATTGAAGCAAGATCGATACATTTAGCTTCATCTGCATTACAGTTAGCTGTCGACTCACAAGCGAAATCCGCTGATTCGAAAGATGTTAGCTTTAATATGTCCTCTTGCTTTACTGTCTTGGCTTTTTCGTCATCGCCATCAACATCAGGATCAACATCAGGATCAACATCTGGATCAACTACTGGTGCTGTCCCTTCCCTAAAACAGCATTTGCCTGTTACTGGAAACGATGCTACCTTATATGAATCGTCATGGACAAATCCTTTAGGGCATACAGAACTTATAGATGATATAATGTTTACATTGTCCACTGGACATTCGGTTTTCTTGGTGTCGTCTATAACAGTTTTAGAACAAGTAGCTGAACTTCCTTCCCCTGTTTTATAATAACCACTATTACAGGTTGTAATCGAATTAGTGAATGTTTTACCATCACAACCCATATATACTTTAGTTATCTTTTTCCCACCCCTGATAGTTGTTGTCTTGCTAGACTGTTCGGTTGGATGATCGCAGAAATCTTGGATGTTGTTAAACTCACATTCTGCTTTCGTAGTGTAAAAGTTGTCAAAATTTTTGGTGGTTTTACCATAATATATACAAGGCGATGGAGAAGATGGTGTTATGAATGCAAAGAAGTTTCCTAAACCTTTTGATTGACAGGTGTATGTATTACCTTCTTTTCTTGCATTACATGAATAACATTTGTTATCTGAACAGAAAGCCCATATTGTTTCTAGGTTTTCGTCTACCGCTGCTTGTTTTTGTTCGTCGCCTTGATCACAATCATAACAGAAATATATATATTTGTTTCCAGGGGTAAGACCTCTGTAAGTGTGCAGGTTCCCATCTATCTTTTCAGTGAATCCGCCCTCTAAAGGGGGTCCATATGTAATACAAGCAGAATCATGACATTTGAAAAGTTTTATGTTAGCGTTGTCTGAACAGGCACGACCCACACCATAGTAAGTTCTACCTTCAGGTAGTACGAAAGCTCTTTTGGCTGTATCGCTATCACTACAAGTATAGGCTGGGTTTGAAAAGCTGGAAAACAAATTGAAAAGTTTTGTGGGTGATGGGGCTAGTGGTACGTCGAACTCTGGCTGATCTAATGCGAAAGCACTAACAGATGTGAGTAACATCATTATTGCAAGGATAGATAATATATTGAACTTCATTTTCTCTGCCTCCATATATTTTGAGCGAGTGCTCCTATAGTCAACCAGGTTAAGGTTATGGTTATGAAAAATAATCCTATCCGTATGTCTTGGTTCTGAGTAAGATTTATAATCGGTTTGATTAATAACCCAGGTGCGAACATTATAGTTTTTATCTGTTGCGGTATAGGTAGAACTACTGTAGCCATTACAGCCAACAGAGCGATCAATGCACCTGCCCTATTTTTCTTGAAATGTCCTATTATCTTTTTCATGGTCTCCATAAAAATAAAAAAAATAAAAAAAACTAAATTTGTGGGACAAACTTAGTCAACTTTTTGTTAGCACTGAATATCAACAATACCAACCATGCAGATACTATTGAATTGATGGCTAGTACAATGCCAGTTCCAATGATTGGAAGACCAACATATGCTCCTAGTAAAAGACCACCAAATAGACCGCCATGGAAGAATACTGTTGCTATCTTTCCAGTCTTCGATTTTGGGAATCCTTTGAATATTTTCTTGTGAAGGTATTCGTAAGCTACCATTCCAATCAAAACTGCCAGTACGCTACCTACTACTGCCACCAGTAGAGATATTAGCATATTAGGTAATCCAAATCCTAGTTTGCCAGTAATTAATCCAACCAATTTAGTTCCTAGGGTTGCACTTGCTGGAACGCCAATTTCTGCTGTTGCTTTAACGCCTACTTGGTCGGCTATACTCGCATACTGTAAGACTTCAAGGCTGAAGCCAGAACCGCCAAAGAACATACCCATAGCTGCACTTAGTAGGAATATCATCACCCCGACTATCGCACCAAACGTGGCAAACTCCTTTAGATTTAATTTCATTTTTATTTTCCTCCGTTTTGTTTGTTTATATTACTGCTAATGCTATACCATTTATGAATATGTGCTGGATGATAAATACTTTAGATTCCTTCATTTTGATACTGATCGCTAAACCTAAAGAAAAGAATAGGAAGGCTGAAATCAATGCTGAGTTATTATCTACACCATAAGCGGTTGCATGGAATAAAGCTGAAGCAAGACCGAGGGTTACTATTATAACCCATACCAACGGATTTTTCAGGTTAATGTTTTTGAGCTTTAATAAATCGGCAATTGCCTCGAAAACTCTTACCACTGCTGAACTTTCAACGAATGGAATTACTACCATCCATGTTAGACCAGTTAATATTGCAGAATCCTTGAACACTGGTAAGGTTGACTGGAATATTGCTATTGCTGACTGAAATGTGATCCCATTAATTACTGACGTTAATACTATGAATCCTACTGCAGAAAGCATAGCTATAACTATTGTTTTGCCCCAGTTTTTATCTGTTCTACTGAAAGGTATTGAAATCTTGTTAAGAAACATATAATCATACAAGAATGTCATGAACGATGCAAGGAGTAGGATGAAAATTCCAGAAGCTACCTCTGGTCTGAAATTATTGAATATGAATGATAAGAAGAATGCTGATAAGATGTATAGCCACACTTCACCTGATGGTTTACTTAATATTCCCATCTTATTATTTTCCCAGTATTAAAAAGAAAAAAAAGAAAAAAAGGGATTCCTCCCTATTTAGTCGACCCTCAATTCTGCCACGATGGTTCTTGTTAAACCAACATCTGAATTAGTGTTGTCTTCTGGACCAAACCCTGGTTGCCCAGTCTTGGTGTTTCTGAACTGATCTTCGTCGTCAAAATAAACGAATACTCGTCCACCACCAATGGTAGGGTTGTCTGCTACTTCGTCACCTGCATCCAAAGTTAAGGTATATGACATTTTCTCGTTAGAGATAATACCTGTTTTGCCTGATACTGGTGCTGATTTGCTAAACGCATAGGATTTAGCTCCGAATCCAGTTGTTACATTTGCATTACTCCTAAATGTAGGGGTGTTTGTTTCTGCTACGTTCCAACCACTTGATGCTGCAAGATTTACTTCATCATATGCAGTTGTGTTGTAAATAACAGTTGCAATAATTCTTCCATATGGAGAGAATGCGTCTTCGTAAGTTCCTTGGATACTTGCTTCGATATTAACAATCTCGCCAACACCAATAGTTTCGTTTCCGCCAGAACCGCCAGTTCCTTCGTTAAGCTGTCCGTTATCATCGTTCATGAACTTTGCGTTCATGTTCGCAGATGCGTCCATTTGGTAAAGTGCTGCAACGTTGTTTGTGTCAACTTCTTTGCTTGATGCAAGGAATGTAGACCTATCTGGTACTGTGAAGGTTAGAATTGAAGCATAGTAGGTTGAGCTGTTCTCACCAAATACTACAGTAAGTTTATCTCCACAAGTAACTGCTTTAGTAGCACCGTCAGATTTTAATCCATCGTCCCTACCTAGATCAGTTCCAGATCCATCGATATAAAGTCTGTGAAATTCTGCAGACATTGATGTAGTTGGGGCAAAGGCTTTCTCTGCTGGTCCAATCGTTAACGTAGTTCCGTCAAAAGTGCACACTTGTCCACTAGCCGTAGCCACACCGTCAGCACCTTCTGGTGCCTCGGCTGATGCTGGTACAACTTTCTGGACTGCACCGTCGATCCAATCTTGTCCTGTAGGTGTTCCTGCAAATATTACTAGAACGAGTGCCGCACCTAAGAACCAAAATAATCCTGTACTTTTATTAGCCATTGTTTCCTCCGCTGTTTCGCTCCCTCTTTTTTTTGTGCGAACAAGGCTTGTTAATCTTTGTCTTTAGGCTAAAATGGTTCTAAGTTATCGACTGATTCGAGTTTGCTTATTTTGGCTAACGGAGATTCTTTGACTAAAAATTTCCTTGTCCCACTAAGGGATTCTAAGGTTTATATTTTTGATGTTTAAATACTTTTCTATCTCTTTCTTTTTTGTTGCTATCTCTACTGGTAGGTAGTTCCATCAAGTTTATATATTACTGCCATTGATTAAAAGTTATTAGCATGAAACGTAAGAAGTGTAAGTGGAGTAAAAAAGAGGGTTCTTATTGTGGACATTTTGCTCGTTTCCCTGAAGAGAATCCTAAATATTGTAGAACCCATTATATCATGGCTATGGAAAGAAAAGAGATGGGTGGGAAAATATGAGTGGAGGAAGTTCTAACCAATCATTTAATGTATTGGTTACTGCATGTATGATTTTCTTGCTTATCGCTACTTCTGCTCTTTGGGTAAATTATCACGACTCGAAAGGTTATGGTGAAAGGATTGATATGCTAGAACAGAAACTAGAAAATGCTATGGATACCTTGTTATTGTCTTGGAACGAAAAACATGAATTAGTAGGGTATAGTTGGTGGGATCAGTTTGGTTGTGAAGAATCTAATATTTTAACTTATGAGTTGTATGAGATCAATAAAGATTATTTTACTGTCCTTGTTTCAAAGGATGATGATATGTATATTGTTGGTCATTTTAAAGACGGTTCTATAAAATGTAGTACTGATAAGCCAGAAGTAATTGATTGTAAACATTTGTTTTGCAAGGGGTGATTTTAGCATGAAAAAAGTAGTGATATATTTAGTAGTTCTAGTGTTATTAGTTTTTCCAGTTTTGGGAGCTACTTCTACCTTCGACCTAAAAACAACTATTAATGTTTCTATTAGATATTTAGGTTCAGGTAACGGACAGATTAATGTTTCGGGTTATGGTATAAGGGAAAGTCTAAGTATATCTAACCAAACACACACCTACCACCTAACTATCCCCCACAAAGTTATATATGACTGCCCTCAAGAAAACATTACTCAATTCTGCACAGAAATTTTAGGTGAATATAGAACCCTGCTTCCATACTTGAATGATACTAAATATTATGCTGAGAGGTATGCAACTGAGAAAGCAAAGGCACAAGAAATGAGTACAGTTGCTACAGGGCACTTTGAAGATAAAAAAACTGCCAATGAAAAACTTTCTGCTTGTGATCTGGAGAGGCAATCTTTTTCTGCTTCCACATCTAGACTTAATACAGATGTAGAAATAATGGCTATAAGGCTTGAAGCTAGTAATAAAGAGATTAATGACACTCAAGACGAAGTAGTTCAAGCAAAAAGTTCTAGGACCAGTTGGGTATTCTTTACTTTGATAGCTGGTGTTGCTTTAGGTTATTATTTGGGAGACAAACGCCTGAAGATAAAAAAGCCGTCAGATAATCCTGCTGCGACAGAAAAATCATCAATCAGTAATCGTATGGGTGGAGGTCTAAGATAAATGGTTTCTGATGAGTTCTTCCACGAGATTCTGATATTTGGGAATGGGTACACTGCAACCATAGTGAAAAATTATCCACCGTCTACAAACAAAGAAGGTATTTCTATTGTGAAGTTTGAACTTCTTCCTGACCGAGACATACTTGAAGATTACCCCAACATCAAAGATGAAATGGGTGATCAAGAAACAATAATCAGGGAATATCCATCTAATAGTCATTTTAAGCTAATGAATAAGTCTTCTAATCCTAAGTCTATAGTCTTATGCGGTTTTAATGCAGAACATACTGACTTCATGGATATTAGCGAATCTTTGACTGTTTCTTGTACTACGAAAGAACGGATCATTCAAAGTTTGAAGCTTAACATTATGAGATTACAACAAGAACTAGATATTGCAAGAGGTAACTTCCTTAGATATATAACAGAATCCAATACTGCATTAAGAGCAGCTGGTCAAAGGAAGCGTGAAGATGATTCTAGTTCGGAGGATAATTCAGGTGGACAAGACTAAACATACCATCATTTATCTTGCAGAGCCTAAAATTCGTGTACTCTTCAAATGCAAGGAATGTAATGATCAGTATAAGACGACAGAAATTGTTCTCAAGCATACCTGTAAGAACTGCAAAAAAACTGTTGAAGTTGAACCATTCAGTTATTCTTTAGATTCAGTTGCATACTATCTAGTCATAATCCACAAAGCACTTCTTACCGACACAAAGTTTGCTATACGGACAACCGCACCATATTACACTCTCGCAGAAACAATCAAAAACCTGATGTCGAATGTTGGTGTTCATTGTATCAAGGATCACATGATCCAAGACATCAATAAAAGAAACCAAAGCACCATCACTGTAAGAGAACTTTTGTTGGAAAAAATTGGTGCAATCCAATAATTGGCGAGGTTCATTTGATGTATGGAATACGACGAAAAACAGGAAGTAGAAGATAAATTAGAAAGCAACGAGCAAAAACAAAAGTCAATCTCTACTGTTAATCCTTTTGTTTATGTTGCCATGATCTGCTTCATCGGTTATCTTGTTGCATTCGGAAATCTATCAACCCAAACTTGGGTCATAATCTCGATAGTGATATTAGTTGTTTGGCTATTGATGAAAAAAACGTCCAGACCTTTCTTTGATGGACTTACCACCGAAGAAGCATGGGTCAGGCTTGACCAATATATACATTGGCTAAAGAAGAATAAACACATACAACATTATATGGAATACACCCCAAGATTCCTTCATGTTTTACCTTTCCATGAAGATAGGCAGACATTTTACTATTTGCCTTTTTTTCTTAGGGATGTGCGTAATAATTCCAGTCAGGAGTGTATGGCACAGATTGATAGATATACTGGCAATGTTTCACACTTAATTGAATATAGTAAGGGGTTCACTGGCAACGAAAAACCAAACACTAAGTACCTTATCCCACCCCAGTTTGCTGAACTTAGAAAGAACGACCTTGATAAATATGTAGATGGAGGACACAGATGAAAGAAGACATTAAGTATTTTCTGATGTATGAAAAGAATGAGGCACTGCTTTTCTTGAAGGGTATTTTTTCCAATTATGACTTTTGGGCAGTATCCTGCTTGATACTATCATTTATTTCTATAACTAATGGTTTTAATCTTCTTGCAAGTTGGCTCATATTCTTAGGACTTATCCTTTATACGTCTAAGAGGTTAAGGAAGTTCAGGCATCAGCGTTTTTCCTTTAGAATTAATGAACCACCTATTTGGAGGGCAATGATAGCAGTATCGTTCTTTTTTATGATGGTAGGCACAATAATCCATGATCTAGTAATTATCCTAATCTTTTTCTGTTGCTCGGTATATTCTTTACTGGCTTATGAATGGACTAAAGGTCATTGGAGATATAGTCTGAAAAATAATAAGAGGGATTGATTAATGACAACCAGTTTTAAGGAGTTTGGTTTTGCAAAACAATGGCTAAGAAGGCAAGGACTAGGGATAACTAACTTCGATAAACAGCTTTTGAACACCCAAATACCTAACTTTAGTATGAAGAAGATTGCAACAGAATGGGATATATCACTTGATTCTGTCCTTGAAGAAAGTAAAGAGCCTAACATCCATAAGCTCAGTATAGCTGGTCTTAATTCTTTAGGTATAACTATTAATGGAACTGTGGTAAAGAAAGAAGAACGAGTTTCAAGGAATCAAAGGATGAGATACAATTTCTTCAAGATTCCAAATAATAATTTCGTACCTTCTTACTGTAAATTCATTGAAAAGATCCCTGAAAATCATGCCTTGTTCATTGATGAAGCAAATGATAGAATTTGTTTGAAAGGTCCATATGCAGGAAGGAACGGAGAAGAATGGTACAATTTGAAACAGGAAAACACTAGGAAAACAAAAATCAACACTTACAATGAACTAAATAATTTTTATGGTTCTTTCTTTAATCCATTCCATACAGAATCAAAAGATACCAAACTAAAGGTGGACGAGATTCCATTAATGTTTAGCCTTTCAGGTGATTTGATATGTATAGATGGTAGTAAGAAGTCTGGTCGTGACCCACCAGTTATTGGTATAGTGGGTAATAGGGGTGGCGGTAAAACCTTAATATTGCACACCATATCGGATAATATATATCTTAGAGGGCTTGGAAATCAAATACATATCAATGATAGGATGAACACTTACGATACTTGGTGTTTGGAACAGAACTTTGATCCGTTCATTTTTATGAACAATAAGATAAATCAATTTCCTGCCAGGCTACCAACAGTGTACTTAACACCTCATACCTCAACAATAGGAAAACCCGTCATGGCAAGGGCTGGTGTTGGATTTTATTGCTATATACCATTCTCAAGTTTCATAAACAATTACCATTATTGGATAGAGGGGTTGCCTAATTGGAAGCTAGGTAAAGGTTCAGCTCCGAGGTTCAAGAAGATTGTGCAAAGTATGGATGCCAGAACTATCAAAACCAAGGAACAGTTCTTAAAGTTGTTCTATGATAACCTTGACCCTAAATCTGATGCGATGGTTCTAGAACATATTATCAGTAAGATTGACGATATTTTCAATCAACAGTTCTTAGACATTTCTAACCTTTCCGACCCTTATTGGTGTATGTATAGGGTTGCTGCCAAAAAGAAGCGATTTGTTGCTGCACCTTTCTTGGTTGCGATGAGAGCTAAATTAGTGCCAGTCATATGTACTCGGGACTTGTACACTAAAGAGTTCTACCCTCAGTTTATGCGTTGGACTTGTGAATCGTTGATAAATTATGCACTGAAAAGGAAACAGGAAACTGCTAAAGAAAAAGCACACTTTAATGATTATTCTAGGACTTGGGTTTTTATCGACGAGATCGATGATATACTGATGAGTAGGAAGGCAAGGGGATATACTGTCGCTGCAGAATCGCTATTACAGATATTTACTCAGGGGAGGAACTTAGATATGGCTGTTGTGTTCTCTACTCAGAATTACAAGGCACTGCACAGTTCAATCAGACAGAATAAAACACACCTGATATGTACTAAGAATACTTTCTCTGAAGCGATTAACCAAATCAAAAATGATTATGGGCTTAGTAATCAGTTCGTGTCAGACTTAAAAAGTTTAGATAAACTTGAAGCAATATTTATCCCTGGTGAGAATGATTGTGTTATGTATTCTCCAAACGAGGAAGATCCAATACCTATTAAATCAGGGGTTTATTTCAAGGGAAAATTGATCCCACCAATGAGTAGACATAGGGCATCTTAGTTTGATTTTCGTTTGTTAATCACTCCATACTTCACTTATCCGCAAATGGTTGTCTAAACAACCACAATCAGGTTTCCATAATTGTTTATTTAGCTTTTTTGTTCTTGTGTCAATCACATTGATCCAAGGCTTTTTGCATTTAAAACAGTGCATCATAGTTGTTTATCCTCTATCTATTACAACATGACCTAGTTTATATAGGCATTCATAACAATAATATTTTTTATCGGTTTGTGCCTTGTCGGTTTCGTGGATACAAGATGTGTACCAGTAAGCATCTTGATTGCAATAATTGCACTTAAAATTGGTTTTAGCCATAAAATTTTAGGCAGGATACCCACTCAATTCATTGGTGGGGGGAATGCCTTACCTCCTTTGAGTTTTCTGCGAGAGGAAGAAGAGATAAAACTCTGTTTTGTGCTATCTTAACAAAATCTTCTTCCTTCTCAATTCCTATAAATTTACGATTATTTTTAATACAGGATTCTGCTGTTGTGCCAGAACCGATACAATTATCAAGAATTAAATCTCCTTCGTTTGAATAAGTCTTTACAAGATAGTCAAATAATTTGATTGGTTTTTGTGTAGGATGTTTCCTAATATCAAATTTATTTGAATAAGATTTACTTTTACTTGGATTATGTGGAACTCTATAAGCCAATATAGAAATGGGATTCCTTGTCCCTTCATCAGGTATTCTATTCATATTCATAGAACCATATATTTGATTCCCTCCACCATAAATGCTCAATGTTTTTCTTTGCGTAAGAAATTGTTTATCTTCTACACCCCATTTTTGGGGGTTATAAGTATATTTTCCATTCTTAGCAAAGATAAGTATTTCTTCGTGAACTTTAAGATGTTTTTGTTTTACCAATAACCCACTTCCAGACTTGTTTTTCAACCAACATAATTCCTCTTTAAACATTTTAGGGTTACTCATAACTAATACACTTGTGAATGGTTGTGATGCAGTTAAAACAATGACACCACAATCTTTTAATATACGATTATATTCATACCATAATTTCTCTAATGGAATAACAGAATCCCATTTACAGGCAGTAGTGCCATAGGGCAAATCACAAAGTACTAAATTAACTGATTTATCAGGAATGTCTTTCATCAATTCGAGACAATTGCCTTGATGTATTTTATTTATTTCAAGCATTGAAATCACCCATGGTCTTTTGACCTGTAAAGTTTCCCATCTTCATCTTGTAGTATGAGGTCATTAGTTCTTCAACTCTACCATCTCTTATTATTTTCTAGGACCTTGTTCAGCAGGTCTAAAGTCTCTTGCCATGTAGCGAGTGTTACTTTTTGTATATCTTGACATTCATTCAATAATTTTCTATACTCAATACATTTCTTGCACTTAGTTGCCATCAGTCTTCACCCCATTCTTATCATCTACTAATTGGGTACTTATTGGTAGGGTTTGGTATTCAGTCATCAGTCCTCACCCTCAAAAGCATCTAAACCTGATCTTATGAATAACTCAAATAACTTTTCTGCTTCATCCTTGGTGATCCAAATAGCGTGTCCTGGTCTTACATCTGCTTCACTCTTAAAAAATCCTAATTGGTCGCTACTTTCAAGACATTCTATTCCACGAAATTTGGAATCCTTACAAGGTTTAATTCTATGGGTTTGTATTCCTGATTGTATTTTTTTAACTAATGTACCTAAATTATAATTACAAGGAGAATTATTCATTACAAAATCATCAAAATCTTTATCTCCTCTATTCATTCTTGCATAAACTTTATACTTAAATGCTTCAAGTTCTTCTGCAATAATTATTAACTGTTTTATGTTTTCATCCACCATTTCTCACCCTCAAAAATCTCTAAATCTAATTTTCTAAATAATTCTAATAATTTCTCTGCTTCATCATTGGTAATCCCTATTACATGTCAAAGCCTTACTTTCTGATTTCCTTTGTCTGGCTGATTGGATTATGCCCTTAATACATTTATTGAAGGCTCTTAATTCTTCATCATCCTCAACTAGTCTATAACCTAAAGCCATGTGCATCTTCCAAGCCCAATCTTTTCTTAGTTTCGTAACCATCAATCCTCACCCCTTTTTCTTAAAGTAGCAATTTGGCATAGGAGTTCATTACAACAAGCATAATCTTTATGAATAATACCAAAATTATCCCTAGTGATAAGTTTACCACACTCGCCACATTTCAATCCTTTGAAGTCCAAAATACTTGATAAAAGATCAAATTCCTCTTTTTTAAGTTCATGGAATTCCATCAGTCTTCACTTTTTATCAATTTACCTGTCATCGGATTCAGACCTCTAGGGTACAATCCTCTTGGATCACCAATCTCAATCTCAAACCCACAGGTTAAACATTTCTGGTCGTCTGTATATGGCGAACTATGTTGCCACAAAACTACCTTATCGCAATAAGGACACCATCGCTTGAACTGAAGGTCGGTTTTAGACTTACCAGTCCCTGCATAAAAACTTGAATCGGTACATATATGGTCCATTATTCAGTATCCTTCCTTGAGATATTCCCTTATCAGTTCAACCTTGCCAGTATCTTCTTTTTACTTATACCGGTTATTTCTTCAAAGATACCATAATCAAAGTTGGGCAGTTCTGTTGCTTGTTGGATTTCTTCCTTACTAGCACCATCAAAAGCATCCTTCCATGCTTCTCTGTAGGTCTGTTTCTTTAGATAACCTCCAGTTGTTTTGTACCATCCAATCTTTTCTTTTTCCTGCTGAGTCATATCACTAACTGGAACCCATTTATTAAAATCAAAATAGAACCAATCAGGAAAATCTATGTAAGTTTTTTTTGTCTCCCTGTTGAATATTCTAATTGGTGGCATGTTGGTGTTAAAATATCCAGAATTACAATATCCTGAATTCCAATGTCCAGAATTCCTATCTCCTGAATTACAATTTCCAGAATTCCTATCTCCTGAATTCCTATCTCCTGAATTCCTATCTCCTGAATTCCTATCTCCTGAATTGCCCTTTCCTGAATTCCAATGTCCTGAATTCCAATGTCCTGAATTACCATTTCCAGAATTGCCCTCTCCTGAATTCATATTTCCTGAATTACAATGTCCTGAATTCTTATCTCCGTTGCTTATGCATGATAAAAACTTACACATTTTAGTATCCCTCCTTGAGATATTTTTCTAAGTTTAACCCTTCTTGGTCTTGTTCTTCTTCTGCTTGTTGATACTGCTCAGCTAGAGTGTAATAAGTCTCGGTTAATTTGGGTATAATTGGTTTATACATCGGAGTACTGATCATATAGGTTACGTTCCGTATCTCCATAGCAATATCAGTTAATTTTGGGTTCATTCTTCAAAATCCTCGCGTTCCCTTTCTTCTTCATATTTAAAATCTTCTTGTAAAGCCCTCTTTAATGAATAATCTTTATCTAAAATTTTGTATAGTTTTTCTTTCTTTTTTTCTAATTTTGTTTGTTGGTTCTTATTCTCTGTTTCCTGCATACGATTATAATTCTGTTCTGAGAATAACACCCATTCTCCTTTATCAATTCTAAAGCCTCGACATATACCTAGGTTTTCAACTTTTATGTAATCACCACTAAGCTTCTTAGCAAACCACATAACTACAAAATACGGTAATATTTTAGCAAATTTTCTCATCATTCTTTTCCTCCTTATCTGATAAAATTTGAAAATTACGAGCTACAAGAACAACATTCCTAATATCCATTCTTTTTAGATTTTTTTGGGTAGTGATTATCAATCCAAACAACTTAATACCTTTTACAGATACTATTCCACTAAATTCGGAATCCTTGCAGGGTTCCACATACATAACAATAATTAGCGTTCTCAACTAACCAATTATTACAGTTTTTACACTTTTCTTT
>JAYEIZ010000225.1:0-2126 GCA_034660355.1 Nanobdellota archaeon | reverse complement strand
CTCATCAACCAACCATTTAATCATTGTTCCTTTATGTTCATGTTTCAAAATCTTAGTAGGATGTAATGTACCTATAGTTACTCCTTTCTCCAAATTAGCAATATTAGGTATTTTATCCATAATCTCTATGTCTTTTAGTTTATTATTGCCCCTATTCCTAACATTAAGCACAACCTTCAGTTCAGAAACGCCGCCTTCTTTAAATCGTATGTTTGTAGCAGTCTTCCGAAGTGTTAATGGGCTTCTTAATACATAATAAAGGGCCAATATGCCTGCTAATAATAAAACAATTATCAACAATGTTATATAGTTCTTTACGACAACAATATGAATCTCTTCTCCAGGCGGAATATCAACCTCAACTACTAAATATCTCTTTTCATCCTCTTTTATGAAAAATCCTTTTGGAGTGGAGGAAGAAAACAGATTTTGTATAAAAGAAGATTCTATCTTTATACCCTCTTCAAATCTTACATTACCAACATTCTTTAATATTATCTCTTCTTCAATCTTTAAGAATTTCTTAGTTATCTTCTCCTCTTTCTTTATTTCTTTATGTTCTATTACCTCTATCTTCTTTATCTTAGTATCAAGCGTTTTATTGTTTGAGACTAACCTTACAACTACTGTATCTTCTTGCGCAGTAGTTTGAGGGCTTAGGCTTTTTGTTAATGTTATTGTTTTCTTCTCTTTCTTATCCAAACTCTCTTGAATCTTTTCTTTTATAAGATTGCTTTCAATCTCAACTAATAAATCAGGATATTCTATTGTGTTTTGGTTGTCTAATGTGATTCTTATTGGTATATCCTCTGTAGGATCAATATTATCCTCCATAAATATATTAACTAAAACTGTTTCTACATAAGTACCTGCCTCAGGCGATACTATATTAACTCTTAGTTGCTTCTTTATTTTTTGTTCATTCTTCATTGCCTCTACAGATATACTAACATCATAAACCCCATAATTTGAAACATGCAACGGAGTAACAAACAAATCTATCTCTCCTGTTTGGTTGGGCAAAACAGAAAATTGAATAGGGTTCAGCAAAGGCGCAGTGTTTATATCCCACACAGGGTAATCTAAATTCTTTATCTTGAATTCTTCCTTCATATCAAAATTATTCGTTACCTTTATCTTAAATTGAGAAACCCCCTCCAGTAATATTGAGTTCTCTACTATCTCAGATTCAACATCAAAACTGCTGGCAAAAGCACTAATAGAAAGTAAAGATACAACTAAAACTAACAAAACACCCTTTTTTAAAACACTCCTCATAATCCCACTCTATTCAATAGTGGTACTCCTATATATAAAATTATCGCTTGTTTTAAAAATAAAAGAAAATGGGGTCGGCGTGATTCGAACACGCGATCACTAGGTGTTCGTTTCATTATTAGAGATATAAGGCACCTCTACTTCAACAAACCCCGACCTAGTATCATAGCCAAGCTAGACCACGACCCCATAAGCTTTTCTAGAATTATTCGAGTTATTTAAACATTACGCAACTTCACTTACATGTTCTGTTTTATTGATCCTGACTACATTATCGACAAAGCTCTCTATCTTAGATTCGTGAGAAACAATAATAATCTGTTTAATGTCCAACTGCTCTAAGACCACTCTAATCTTATCCAACTGCTCAGAAGAAAAACCCTCAGTGGGTTCATCCAGTATAAGAAGTTCTTTAGTCTTGATATCACTTATAATATCATTAATCACTTTATTCAAAGCCAACCTATAGGCCAAAGCAACAGCAGTCCTCTCCCCGCCAGATAAGTTCTCAATAGAGGTTTCATACCCATTCTGCTCAATTACCGGAGTAAACTCATCATCTAATCTTATGCTTAATGTCTCATCCTCAACCAAGGTATTAAACCATTGTTGAAGCAGCTCATTAAATTCCATATATACTTGCAACATAACATGTTTCTCCATAGTATTCATCAAATTAACAAACTGCTCATCAATCCAATTCTGATACTGAGCTATCCTGCCTAATTTTTGTTTAATATCTAACTTCTTGTTTACCTCTTCTTCCAAAGACTTTACCAGCTTGCTAATCTCCTCTTTCTTAACCTCAATCTCTTTCTTCTCCATGCTAATCTTCTTTTCCTTTTCTA
>JAYEIZ010000224.1:0-9439 GCA_034660355.1 Nanobdellota archaeon | reverse complement strand
AAAACTTGGTGAGAGACCAACTGGCAGCCTAAATAAGCAAGATTGGGATAAAGCATATAAAGCATTTAATAAATATGGCAGAATAGATGATCCTGTAGAGACATGGGGAAACTGGCTTACAGATGGGGTTGTAGTTTGTGTAGAAAGAATGGGGGCTGGTTTTGCACAAGCACCAGTAGTTGCTTATGATATTATGGGTGGTTTATCCAATATGGCTTTCGGGAGAGATTACAACAAATTCAGAGAAGATCGTGTAAAATCAGGGGCATGGAATCCTGTGAACTGGCTTGATAAATCTTCGCAATATTTTAATTCATTAGCATATAGATTTGATAAACAAAGGAATTTTGATAAGTCAGTAAGTGAATACTTTATGGAAGGAGGCTTCACTAAGGCTGGAGAGCTGTTTGGATGGCAAGCATTAACGCAACTACCACAATATGGAGTTATGCTTATGCTGGGGGCATTAGGTGCTCCGACCGGAGTAGGTTCAACCGTATTGGGGATTAGTGCTGGGGGGCAGAAGAAGTTAGAATTAGATAAACTACTTGCATCTGGGCAGATAGATGCTACAGAGCTTGAGAATCATCTCAATTCAGTTGCATCTGGAGCTGTAGAAAAGATTACCGAGTCTATGGGTACAGAGAGAACAGTAGGGAAAATATTTAATAAAGATGCTAAGAAGATGTTCACTCAGGGATTTGCTACAACCTTATTAAATACCATGAAAGAGAGTGGGACAAGTGAGTTCATAGAAGAACTTACAGCTGGCGTTGGTGGCGATATTAATGACGTTATTTACAGAGGAGTTAAGGACGTTCCCGTAAAAGATCTTCCAAAATATATATTGTCACAAATGCCGGAGCATATTGTTGAAGGTCTCCATGGCTTTGTTGGCGGTGCTGCAATGGGGGGTGGAGGTGTAGCCGTTCAGCAAAAGAGAGTATCAGATTACCGCAGACAAATAGGGGTAAATGTATGGTCGGCGTATCAGGCTCATCTTGCAGGTAAGGTTGATCTTGCTAATAGCATAATGGATGACATTAACAGAAACCATAAAACTATAAAAGATGCTTTCAGGAGTAAGGAATATAATAGCATCAAGGTTATAATAGATGAGGTTAATAATCAACTAAAAGATACTGAGAAGAAAGGCAATCTTGTGACAAAGAAAGTTACCAGAGCAATAGTTCAGTTTACAAAATCAGCATTAAACGGTGAATGGCAAAAAGCACAACAGGCAGCTGATGATCTGAATTTTATTTTAGAAGATAAAAAAAACTTATCAAAGTTAAATAATAAACAAAGGGAACGCATAAATAAAATCAGAAAGTATAGCAATGAGATACTTAACAAGAAAGACCAGGATAATTTACTTGGTGAGATTTCTGTAGGTGAGAAAATAGTAAGAACTGAATCGGGAATTCAGATTAAAGAAAAACTTCTTTCAACTTGGGATAAACTCCAGATGCAAAACTATGATGAACTACATGAGCGATCAAGAAAGAAATATCCTCACAGGAAAGGGAAGGCAGATAATAAGATTAAGAAAAATCTGAAGAAAATTGGCAGATTAGCAAATGAGGGTGATTACAAAAAAGCCAACGAATTACTTACAAAGTTTGGTTCATATATATCTAAAATAATCGATAGTCATGTGATTAGTAGAGAAAAAGCTCTTAATATCATCCAAAAAGCTTCACAGATCGTTACTTTTATGGATGAGGGTAAAACTACATCTGAGACAGAACGTGAGCTTACACCTACCGAAACGGATGTCTTAGAGACAAAAGAGAATCCTATCATTGATGATGTGATTAATAGATTATATGATGAGGATGTTGAGCAGTATAATGAAGAGCTGAAGATACCTAAAGCTAAATATGAGCATATGAAGAAAAACAAACAGGGTAATCTTCAGACAGCTAAGAAGAGAAAGGTGGTTAAACAGCGTATTGAAGGTGCATTAAAAGAACTTGAAGGAATGAAATCGGAACGAGCCAATGAGGTCAGAACGGTTCTTCAGGATATGCTGGATGCAGAGCAGCCGGACATTAAAGGTCAAAAGCAAGTTAATGTTAAAGATATATTCGCAAAAGAAAAACCTAAAGAGGAGAAAAAGGTTGAAGAAAAAAAGGAAGAAGTTAAGTCAGAAAAGAAAGAAAGTAAAAAGCCTTTGGTTGAAAAGAAAGAACCTGCACCCGCTGAGGAAGTAGAGGAAGAGGAAGCCGAACCAAAGATTGAAGAACCTGCTCAGGAAGAAGAAGTTGAATTAGTTAAAGTGGAAGGTAAGCAGGGTAAATCTGAAACTGTTATAACCCCTAAAGATAATGAGCATGATACTGTATTTGAGATCCTTGAAAGTGATGATGTTATAGCATCTACTCTTACTAATTTCCAGAAAAACAAAGATTATCCTCAGAAGTTTCAGCCAAGAGATCGGGATAGAGCAGGTCTTAAAGCTAAGGTGAATGAGATGGCTAATAACTTAGACTCTCTCCAATTGGGATCTTCACGTATATCATCAAATGGATCTCCAATTATAGGTGATGATTCAAACTTTATTGAAAGTGGTAATGGCAGAGTTATTGCTATTAAAATGGCTTATGAGAGTGGAAAAGGGGTAGCCTACAAACAATATTTAGTAGATCATGCAGAAGAGTTTGGGTTAAAGGCTGAAGATATTGCGAAGATGAATGATCCAATACTTGTTAGAAGGAGAACTGATCATTTATCAGATAAGGCAAGAAAAGCGTTTATTGACGAGAGCAATATAGATGTAGTTGCTAAGATGTCAGATATTGAAATAGCAGCATCAGATGCCAGCAATATAACAGATGGAATGCTTGAATTATTCACTGTCTCAGATACAGGCAAAATATTTCATGCAGGGAATAGGGCATTTGTTAAGAAATTCCTATCAGATATTATTTCAGCAAATGAGCAAAATCTATACGTAACAAAAGAAGGGGCTTATACCCAAGCCTTAGAAAGAAGAATTAGTAATGCAGTATTCGCAAAAGCTTTTCCGGGGAATGAAGGGCAACAGGCTCTCCAGTTTTTAACAGAATCCACCGATAATAATATTAAGGTTATGACAGGAGCACTTTTAAAAATAGCTCCAAAGATAATCAAAATTAAGCATATGATAGACGAAGGAACAAGGTTTGACCTTGATATTAGTAATGAAATTGCCAGAGCGATGATGAAGGTTTCTAACTTGAAAGCTGATGGTATTAGCATAGAAGAATATCTCCAGCAGATGGATTTACTTGATGATACCGATCTATTCGTAAAATCCATTATAGAGGCATTCTATGAATTTAGCCGTTCAGGCAAAAAGCTCTATGAGTTTTTAGATAAATATTATTCTGCCATTGATCAAATAGGTGATCTAAAGCAGGAGAATCTATTTGGGGTAGAGAAAGCCACAAAGGAAACTTTATTAAATGCAGCATATAAGGAGGCTAAGGGTGAAAAAGAAGAAGAGCAAGGGATTGATTTTGGAGAGAAGGGGAAAGGTGAACAAAAGGATGGAAAAGAAGCTGAGGAAGATGATGCGTTCAAGGGACTCGAAACAGACATAATAAGCGATGAACTATTAGGTGAATTACCAGGTGAGGAAATAGTTATTACTGATGAGGTCAGAGAAAAGCTAAAAGAATATGGTTTTAATGATGCAGAGATAAAGCCGATAGCTCATCCTGAACTCGTTAAAATGATAAGATTATTAACTGGTAAATATCCTAAAATACTAACAGCATTAAGAGGTTTAGGGGCATGGGGTGTTTATTATCATATGAAGCATAAGAACAAATATTTAGCTCACAGGATCGCACTTAATCCAGATGCCTATAAAGATCAAACCCAATACATTAAAACATTAGCACATGAATTTGGACATCTGATTGATGATATGCCTTATAGTGATCCTGGTGTTAAGGGGACTGTATTAGGCAAACTTGCGGTGTTAAAGGATGGACTTTATCACTTTCTGAAAAAAGATACAATGAGTGAAGATGAATACAAGCGAATCCGCAAGGATAGAGATAAAATTAAAACCAAGATCAATAACCTCACTAACAGATTGAGGCAGGGAAAATATAAAGAGAAGGGCAATAGGTTCAAGTACACAGAAGATGAACTTCAGAATAAGATAATTAGATTATACAATGAACTTCAGGATATTGAAAGCAAGTTCATAATGGATTCAGAGCTCAGGAAAGAGATGAAGAATCTATCGTTCTATTGGAGACCAATTGGAGCAGGAGCAGCCGATCCAGAACATGTGGCATATAGAAATAAATCATCTGAGTTATATGCCGACTTTATGTCAGTAATATTTAATAAGCCTGAGCTGGCAGTTATTATGGCTCCGAAGGCAACAGAGATGTTCTTTGGGTATTTAGATAAAAAACCACAGGTTATGAATATTTATAAGGACATGATTAACTTTGCAAATCTTGATATAGATGAGATATTAAAGCAAAGAGGCATTGACGTAACTGAAACCATTAAGAAGAGCGGAAATTATGTTGACATTCTTTTTAATTTAGAGCATGAGAATAGGAATAGCCCGTTAGATAATGCCCTGTTGAGTTTAAGTGATAAGTGGACAAAAATATTTAAAACAGAAAGAGAGTTAATAAAAGAAGGTGTTTTAGATCCAAAACTAAGCTTTGAAAATATGTTTAAAATATCAGATGTTAGGAAAGATCAAATAACTCCAGAGAAACTTGCTAAGTTCAATATTATAAAAAACGCTTGGAGAGATGATGGGTTCGATGATGATGATATTGCTACATATTTGCTTCTTGGTAGAAATGCAACACAGAGACGTAAGTATGCTAATACTCTTGGATTACAAGAGATTGACTCATTAAATCAGATTATTGGATGGCTAAAAAAGAAACTTGGTCAAGAGCGATATGATAAGTTGCAAGATCACATAAAGAAACTGCAAGATTGGCATAGAAAAGAGGTGGTTGATTATCTGCTTGAACAGGGAGTAATAACACCTTCTCTTCATAAGAAAATGGCAAGTGAGAATATTCAAGAATATAAACTTATAATGCCTAAAGATATAGAAAAACAAACTTCAAAGATCGAAGAGGCACAGCTTGGTAAAGTAGTTGATATGGGCGAGATAAGCGAGGAAGATGCAAAAGAGTACGGATTCACTAACTGGAGAGAAGGTATTCATTTTATTGCTATACAGAGAGATAATATATATGCTCCGTTTATTCCTCCATATTATCTAATTACAGCAGGTGTTTCATCACAAATTCATAAAATAACCGGTTATCTTGGAGAGATAGTTAATCCGCTCCAAGCATTAATATTAAAAGATGCTGCAATGATTAAAACTGCTTACTTCAATGGATTAAAAAGAGATTTTGCTAACAGGGCTTTAGGAACATGGATTGATCCAAATATACCAGCATCTAATCATAAACAAAAAATAAGGAAGGCAATGATTAATTCAATGACAGGTCAGCCTATTGGCAATAAGGGAAACAGAGGTGACTTCTTAGTCTATAAAGATGGCGGAATTAAAAAAGCAGTGATTGTCGATAAGGATATAGTTAGTGCATTCACTCCTGAGATGGGTAAATTCCAGAAGTTTATTGTAGCATTATTTAACCCATTCAACACAGTATTACGTGCAACAGCAATTGTTTATAATCCCGGATATGTTGCTTTTAATCTTAGGCGTGATACTAAACGAACATTCAATGCGATATATCAGATAGAAAAAAATTGGAAATATATTCCATTCTTAGGGAAATGGTCAATAAAAGCTAAAATGACACTAATCGGATTAAAGAAACTTAAATCTGCTATAAGCGGAGCAAGGGGAACTCCAGACAAAATAATGAAACAAGCTATAGAGATGGGGCTTATAAATGGCAATTTCACAGATTTCCTATTAAAGGCAGAGAAGAAATTTAAGTTTAAATCAAAAGATACCACAAATAAGATACTTAGACAGCAAGGAGTGGATATACCACACAAGGGTAGTAATTTCCTAACTAAAGCATTACTGAAATCTAAGAATGTTTTTGAATTTGTGAAGATGGCTAATGATGTAGTCGAGAATCTCTCGCCTCTTATCGCTTTGAAATATTTTGGTAATAATAATTATATAGGTAAAGGTAAACCGTTTGAAACTCAAGAAGATTTTGTAGGTTATGTTATAGAACAAGTTGGAACACCCGCATATATGGTTAAGGGGAATTTCTCTGCAGGAGCTAATGCAACAGTAATATTCTTTAATATGTGGAAAGCATCTATAGTTGCTTTAGGAAAACAGGCAACAGGCAAATCTACACAAGGTAAAAGCGGAGCATTTGCATGGTGGTATAGAACTTTAGCAGGAGGCGTTGCAGTTACTGCTATTTGGATGTTAAGATCAGGATTAATTGGAGATAGAGCTGAAAAGTATAAAGATGAGAGTGATGCAGCAATGAAGCTTTATGAATGGGCAAGATATTATGAGAGATCTTACCAAAATATAAGCAATTATAATATGGCAAGTTATGTTGCTATGCCGGTTGGACATATTGATCGGAATAACGAGGTTAGATTGATACTTCCATTAGCTATGCTTTTTGGAACAAAACCAGTTGATCCAAGAGATTTGGAAAACATAAAGAGAACAATCTTTATCAGAGATGCTCATGCTGAAGAGGATAGGCTTACTATGGGCTTAACTTATAATGCACTACAAGGTGATAATGTTCTGGGATCTATTGCTCATCTATTTGACTTTGGAGCTGATCAGATGCCCGGGCTTTCACCTGCATTTGTCTTAGGTGGGGGATGGTTTGAGTCAGCGAAAGGCAATAATCCAGAAGATCCATTTTACGGAACTAAAATTTTCCCGGGTGATGAATTTGAATCAGGAGAGATGAAATTTATAGATAAAACTGAAATAATGCTATGGTGGAGTGCTGAAAAACTTGGATTATCAGAATTAACTAAAATAATGAAATCTTATAAGAAGTCTAATAGAGAAGTAAGTAAACTTGAGAAAAATCTGCAAAGATATCCTGTAATAGGCAGATTCTTGAAAGTATCAAATTATGGATCAACAGAGATAATTAATCAAGCATCAGATGATCTCAAAAAGGCTGATTTAATAGACAAGATTATAACAGATGAGTTTATACAAGACTTTGTAGATAAGAGTTATGAGAGTAACAATTTTGGAGCTGGTGGTAGCATAGAACAAATGACTGCTCACTTTGAGGAAGTAGTGCAGAAAGGATTTTTCATAGATGCTATAAATAAAACCAAACAAGAAATGACTGAAGATAAAACCATAGTTAGAGATATGAGGAAGGTTGAGGCTAAAATAAAGCAAGGTTATGGAAAACTCTATACGGCATATTTTAAAAAGGTAGCGAAGAACGAATATGCCTCCGCTGTTAGCAAGCTTTATAGCAAGGCAACCAAAGAACAAAAGAGAATTGTATATGATAGTATGATGCCTGGTATGGCAGTTAAAAGGGCAACACGCTTTACTGAAGGCAAAAAGAAGGAGAAGTTCGGATATAAAGTTAGTGATCAAGCTGGTCAATTTTCTATGGATAAGAGAAATTTCCGTAGAATGATAACTCTTCTAAATAGGGGTGGATTGATGACTGATTTGGATAAAGGTTTGTATATGTTATTCAATGGGGATCTAACAGATAAGCAGTTTGAATATATTATAAAAGATGCAATGTTAAGCAAATAGCTTGACAGAGAATAAAATAAAAATAAATAACGCTAAGGAGGCGTAAGATGAAAAAGATACTATTAATCTTGGTAATGCTTGTAATGTTTGTTGTAGCCAGTGCAGAAATTGAGACTGGTGCAATGTCTAAAGACACAAACATGAATGCAATACAAGCAGGAAGATCATGGCAGATGTATTCTAATGAAATAACTGCATTAGAACATCTTGACGAGAACACTTTTGCTACTCATGCAAATTGGGATGCAACAAATGACATTGATGATAGCGGTGGTGATGCAACATGGACGTGGGTGGATGGAGCTGCAAGTACATTAACGCAAGTAACCGCAGATCAATCTGTAAATGTAAGAGATGGTCAAACACTACAATTAACCTATACGGTATCAATTACAACTCCAGTCGCTGGCGATGCTGTTGATATTAGTGTGGGGACGATATGTGCAAAGACCACACTTCCTCAAACGGCAGGAACGCATAATGTAGATATTTTAACCACATCAGCGGGTGGTGATTTTGTAATTACAATCGATCCTGCGGCGGGAACAACTGCTGGTGTTTTGGTTTTTGATGATATATACCTAACAAGTAAATATGAAAGCCCACTAACAATATCAACTGGCTCAGAGGTAAGTTTAACTATTCCGGATGAAGCGGTAGAATTGGTTATTGACCCTATAGGTACAGAAGTAAAGATAGAGTCTGGGGCGTGTTGGTTTTCTGTTTGGACAGGGACTCCAATATCATGTGCAGCTAACACTTCAATTACAATAGCCAATGATAGTGGTGGGGATGCTACAGTCTATTTCTTTTACGATATGATACTACATAAATAATAGGGGGATATGATGAAAAAGATTTTAATAACAATAATGATCCTCTGTATGATCTCAAGTATTTACGCTTGGGGTTTCGGCGGATTTGGCGGTGGCGGTGGATTTGTACAAAGCTGGAAAAAGCTAACAGGAGATGCTGACGATATCGCATTGTATATCAATAATGATGTGTGGATAGCAGGTAGAAACGCCGCAGATGATGCTTGGCTCAATATGTTCAAAATAAACTCATCCGACCAGATCGAACTTGGCAACGAGATGGCAATAGGTCAATTCAACTTCACAGCAGACGGTGGCAGTATGACGGCTTTTGACCAGCAAGTTTCAAGCACACCTGTAGCAGGAACTGAAGAAGGTTATGCTTTCAAAGTTGATGGGAATACTATTGCTAAAGTATATGCAGAAGCGGATAATGCTGGTGGAATCCAATCTAAACAACTTAAAATTGGAACTACAGGTTTATTTTCAACTACTATTACACTAACAACTTCACAGGTCAATAATCTTCGTGCAACACCGATTGAACTTGTGCCAGCCTATGGTGCTAATACATGGATTGAGTTAGTATCTGTATTTTTAGCTTATGATTATGTAACGACTGCTTTTACGGTAGCAGCAGGTGAAGATTTTGTTATTGAATGGGCGGATGACACAGATGCAACCGCAAGTATAGAAACAACTGGATTTATTGACCAAGCAGATGACGAAGTTCGTTGGTATCCTACAGTATTATCGGCAGGTGCAGACCCAGAAGCAACACTTAATCAAGGATTACAAATATTCAATACAGGTGCAGGTGAAACATCAGATGGTGGAACATCTACGCTTGCTGTAAAGGTAACTTATAGAGTATACACAACAG
>JAYEIZ010000223.1:0-9448 GCA_034660355.1 Nanobdellota archaeon | reverse complement strand
CTTTTCGCAAACCTTATCAAAAATGTCGTTTTCGCTTTCATTTGGTGGATACCTCAATTATCCACCCCCAGTAAAGCCTAACGGCTTACTGGGTTATATATTTTACTAAGCATTTCTACGCCACCACGCTAAGAGTAAATTTTATATATTCCAGTATTTAATAATATAATAGAATGAAAAACCTGCTTTTATTTTTAATTCTGATTTTCATCATACCTTCTTCTATGGCTACTGTTTTGCTGGAGGATTCTGTTAAGGATGGAGAGACATTCAAGGTTGGAGACCATAATTTTCAACTCCAGTATATGGAATCTAACCAGGATGTTATCTTTAGGATGGACGGTACAGGGGGAATTATGTCAGCAGGCGAATGTGAAACAAGAAACGATATAAAGTATTGTTATGATGGTGCAAGCTACCCTGATATCTATGTCAAGATAGAAAGCCTTGAACCAGACTTGCGGATTGAGAGAAGTTTCTCTACAGATTCACCTTCTTTAGGAGAAGAAATAATAGTAAAGGTGACTTTGAAAAATGAAGGTGATAAAACAGCACAAAATATAGTATATACAGATTCTTATCCTGCCGATTTAAGGGTTTTTTATGATGGGAATAGTATGGTATGGAAAGGCAGCTTAAATGTAGCGGATGAGGAAAGTTTTAGTTACAAGATTAGGGCAGAAGAAATAATTTCATATGACTCTGTGGCTAAGCTTTCATATCAGTTTGATGGCAAGAAAAAGACTAAAAGTTCATCTTCTGTTAGAATAGAAGTACAAACCCCTTATGGTATTAATGACAAAATTTCAACAGAAGCTGCAGATAAGAAAGAAGTAGTCACGTATGATATATCGATAAAGAACAAAGACCCAAAAAACAGGATGAATGTAGAGAAATTAGAGATTAACATTCCTTCTAATATTAATCTAGTATCTAAATCTTCAGAATTAAAGAAATCAGAGGATAAGCTGACATTTACTGGAATACTAGGTATAGGAGAAAGCAAGACATTCTTTGTTAAAGTAGCGCCTAAACGAGTTGGAAAATTTACATTATCTACAAAAGCGCAGATTGAGATTTCTGGTAAGGAGTTTAAAGAGGAACTAGAAAGGACATTCAGTGTAGGCTTGTCTGACATATTACCTATCTTAAACATGAGCAGTGAAGTAAACTCTAATTCACCTTATAATGTTTATGTAGGTGTTAAAAATTACGGTAAAGAGAAAATAAATAGTGTTATCATTAATGTTGAAAGTGATCTATTTGATAATATAGATGAAAAGAAGAGCATATCTGCAGGGGATACATACGAAGTTCTTGAGAAGAGGTTTACTGCCCCTTATTCAGAGGAAGACAGAATATATAATGTAAAGGTTACTGGCTCGTATATATCTTCTTCAGGAAGGACATATACATTTGATAAATCATCCAGGTTAACTGTCAAAGCTGCCCCTAAAGTAATACAAATAACAAGAGAACTAAACAAAGAAGAGTTTTATCCTGGAGATGATATCCAGGTAACAATTAAGATAAAAAACCAGAAAAACCAAGTTATTGATGCGGTTGATGTTTCAGACATTTTTCCAAAAGAGATAAGGTCTTCTTTATTAGGGGAAGTAACTACTTTGATAGATTATCTTGAGGCAAATGAGGAAAAGAAAGCTTACTCTTATTCTGTAGTCGTTCCAGATGATTATGAACAAGACGAAATAGAGTTCAAAACAATGCTTAATTCTAAGGTAGATGGGGAATTGGTAATTCTAAAAAGAATAGATAATGTCAAGATATTACATGGAGAAAAACCAGCAGGGGAGACTGAAGAAGAACAGGTAGAAGGGGAAAGCACAAGTCAAGAAGAGAATTTAGAAGAAACAGAAGATACTGATGAGATAAAAATCGAAGAAGAGGTTAAATCCAGCGTTTTATCTAAATTTGTTGGATGGATAAAGAATATATTTAAAAGAAATTAAAATAAAAATTATTCGTTTTCTACTCTTGGAGCAAGTATAAAGCTTAATAAAACCTTATCAATAGCCTTAAAATCAATCTTCAGCGGATAATCCTTGCTAAATCCTATTTCTACGTTTTCACTTAGTTTAGAAGCCCCAATCATCTTCTTGAGATATTCTATGCTGTATTTTGCTTTTACTTTTTCACTAGCTTCAATCTTGATATTATCTCCTTCTACCATCTCAATCTTAGCCTGGGATAAATCTCCTGCTGCATGAACAGTAAACTTTCCTTTTTCAGCCTCTAATGTTACAGACTCTGCAACAATATCAGCATCTTCTATAGCGCTTGTTAATGTGCTAGAAGGCAATGTAACCTTTATAGGAAATTTTAGATCAGGTATCTTTTGTTCTTTTTCCTCTAAATCAATAAGCGGCAGATTAAATGTTCTTGTTGTTGCCCCTTTAAGCTTTATACTTAGCTTATTATCTTTAGTTAGCTCCAAGCTCAACATATCATTAGAGCTGGATCTTCTTAGTATTTGTTTTAAATTGCCTAAGTTAATAGAGATCTGTGTTTCTTCCTTTACATCATATTCTGTAAAACAGGAACTTAACAGCTTAAAGACAACCATTGCGACATTTGCAGGATCCATTGCTACTAGTTCCATGGCATCCTTATTCACCTTAAATCTTGCTTCAGTAACTAAGTCTGAGATAATGCTTATACTCTCTTTAAGATAAGTTGGTTCTGCTAATGTTAATTTCATATTTGACACCCCCGAAATATCGATATTCAGTAATACTTCCCCATTTAAATGCTTTATGGTTCTTAAAAGGATATTTTATCGCCGTCGTTCACAAGATGGACTGTTTTGCCTTTTTTGTATCCTTTCTCTACTGCCAGATCCACTAAAGCTTCCTTCATATCTTCTTCCCCATGGGCGGGAATAATATTCTTAGGCACTACTAAATTCAGTAAATCTCTTAAATCCTCTCTTGAAGCATGGCCAGATGCATGTATATCTCTAAATATCCTAACACCATGCTCCCTCATTCTTCTCTCTAATTCTGCCCTATTTTGAATGTTAATCTCACTGGGTATAATTGTGCATGAGAATATAACATGATCCTCTGAATGGAACTTAAAAGGTATTATACCATCAACCATCTTAGATAAGGTAGATTTTGGCTCACCCTGGTGTCCAGTTACTACTAACAGATATTTTTCTATGCCGTCTTTCTCTATTTTCTTCAACCTTTTTTTAATCTGTTTCCCAAAGTTAACTATCTCTACTTCTTTAGAAAAATTAACCAACCCTATATTCTCACCTGCTTTCGTATATTTAGCTAAACTCCTTCCAAAGAACACAATCTTCCTATTCATCTTTTTCCCAAACTCTACGATTGATTTTAATCTTGCTAGATGGGAAGCAAACGTTGTCACAATAACCGCCTTACCCTTTGAATCAACCCCTAACATAACATCTCTAAGCATCTCTTTTGCAACAAGTTCAGACGGAGTCTTTATTGGCTGTCTTGCTCTTGTACAATCACATATCAAAACCTTTATTCCACTTTTACCCAACTCCTCTAATCTTTTATAGTTAGGTTTCTTTCCCAAAGTAGGGTGGTTGTCGAACTTGAAATCATTAGCATAAAGTATAATCCCTTCAGGAGTATGCACAGCTACCATTACAGTCTGAGGGGTGCTATGGGTCATATTTATGAACTCAATCTTTATCTTATCAGAAATATAATAAACCGCATTAACATTCAATATCTTTATCTCATTCTTTAGTTTTATCTTTTCATCGTTGCTTATAGTCTTTATTACCTCTCCAGTAAAAGGAGTACATAGTATTGGAGCTTCATATTTATTTGATAGGAACGTCAGAGCCCCTACATGATCAAGATGTGCATGTGTAGGAATAATAGCCTTAACCTTCTTCCTCCATTCTTTAATCACACTATCATCTGGAATAGCACCCACTCTAGATAATTGAGCAGCGCTTTTCTCAACAATATCTTCCTGCTCCTCTTCAGTATATTTGATATAACTATCAAGATGCAGCCCCATATCTATTATCACAACTTCATCATCTATCTTAATAGCAGTCATATTCTTCCCTATCTCATTATAACCGCCAATAGCACATATTTCTATCATAAATTATCCCTTTCAAGAATTAGTATATAAAATCTGTGATTTTATAATACTCAAACAAGTTTGAGATATATAAAAACTATGTTTTTATAATGAAAAAATAGAATTAACCACTATCCCAATAACTCCTGCATTTTCTGTAGTCTCTCTTGAACTTTAGGAGATTTATCATTAGTTGCTAATCTTTGAGCTTTTTCATATGCACTTCTTGCTTCATTACGTGCACTATCAAGGGAGGAACTCAAATTACGTTCAATTTCATTAACACAAGTATCAAGAATCTTAAGCTTCATTGCATATAATTTCTCAGCAGAATCACTGTCCTGTTCTTCACCTGCTAATCTTACAGCACTTTTATATTCTTTTTTTGCTTTAGAGATATCTGGATTGCTGTAACTGCTAGATTTTAGTTTATCATCAACTAGCCCAGCATAACCATCGAGAATTGAAAGCTTCATTGATTGTAATTTCTCAGCAGAAATAGTATCTGGTTGCTCACCTGCTAATTTCTTAGCCTCTTGATATGCTTCGACTGCTTCAGTAACCTTTGGAGTCATAAATGATAGGTTACCATCAACTTTAATATTATATAATTTAAGTTCTGAATGTACTTCTTCAAGTTTTTCATCAAATTCATTTACAATAGTTCTTAACTCATCAATCTCCCGTAGTTCTTCTGATTTTAGCACTAAATCTCTTATAGATTCCATATCACTTAATGTGGAGAAATAACTTGGTATGAACTCAATATCTTCTTCTGAGTTGAATCTTTGGAGGCCTTCTAAAGCTAAGGCTTTTAATAACTTTTCATCAACACCCCCTGATTTAAACGTGGTTACATAATCTTCCAGACTTTTTACATCTTCAGTTAATGGTTCTAGGAATTCTGCTGCTTCACTTATCCTTCCAATCTCAACATATTTATTTGCAAGATTAACTCTAAATCCTGGACTTGTTGTAGTTTCCTTATCAATTGCATCTTTGTACAGTTCAGTTGCAGAATCATAATCTTCCTGCTCAAAGAAATAGCCTGCTAAATCAAGTTTTTGCTCAGATTTTTTTGCTCTTCCTTTTAAGATGTCAAAAAGAGGAGCGCAATCAATATCTTCTGAAGAAGCTAGGTCTTTTAAAACACTAAAACTTTTATCAAACTTACCAGTCTCAACAGCTCTTTTATAGAAACCATAAGAAATCTCACTTAATCCATGACTATTTGTAAACTCAGCTAGATCTATAAGGTTTTTGTAACCCATTTCCTCATTTTCTAGTTCAACTACCTTTGTTTCAATAAGGTTTTTTTGAGGTTCATCAATTTTTCTTAATATAGAAATTTTTTCACTTGTAGATAAACTACTATACATCTCATCAAATTCTTCCCTGTCAAAATCTATTTCAGGACTCTTTAGCATCCCTGTTAAGAGAGTATACATAGTTGCAACTTCTTTTTCAAATGCTTGTTTTAAACAGTTCAGCCCATTATCATTATCGCCAGCATCATATGCCCAGACAGCCAGCTTGTTTAATGTTTCACCATCTTCTAGATCAAAAGAGAAATGATCTAAAATGGAAAACAATGCTTTTACTCTGCTTGAATCAGAACCTGTTCTATTAATTATTTTATCAAGAGATTTCTGATTTCCATCATATATTGCCTTGACAAAGTCAACACCTACTTTCTTTTCTTCTGGCAGTGAACCTTTCATCTTCATAAGAGCATCTAAATCTTTATTGTTAATAGCTTCACGATACTCCAGGATAGATTTCATTGGTCCTGAGCCTTCTTTTAGGCAGTATTCCTCTGCTTTTTCTAAGAATTCGCCATATTCACCGAAATATGATTCTAGCCTATCTTTGGCATCTCCTGTAACAGAATCACTAATTTCTGTTAATGCTTCAAATTTAATCTCATCATCAGGGATAGCAATTAATAACTCTAATGCCTGCTCAGCTAAGAAAGGCTGCGCATTTCTGATTACTCTTTTTAACACACCTACTCTGTCCTGAACAAGTCCTTGATCATATTCCATTTTTATCGTTATTAAGCATCAAAAAGTATCCTCTTTGCATCTTTGGTAGTAACTTTTAAAATCTTAGTATCTTTATCAACATAATTTTTTTGATTCATGGCATAATGATCAAACAATTCACCACAAGCGGTTTCTATTCCACGAAAGCCTATACCTTGGTCTAATGCATATTGGGCAATCTGTTCAATAGCTCCGTCTTCTACTTGTAATTCTATTTCTAGGAGATCAAAATAATCCTTATGACCTATTATTTCTGACTTAGGCCCTTTTAAAACTGCAACCATGCTTTCAAGATTTGGTTCAGATATAATACCCATTATTGGTACTCTTCCTAAAATTTCAGGTCTAACTCCATACCTTTTTAAGATCTCCTTACTAAGTTTGCCTTCTCTCTCATAAACTTTCTGGAATGCTCCTGCAAGTATATGTAGGTAATGTTCAGTATTTCTTCCATTAACCTCTTCTTTTCCTAATGCTAGGATAAGTTCATCATTGAGAGGATCTGAATCGTTTAAAATTACCTTATCTATTTCGTCAAGGAAAACCACGCCGTATTTTTGTTCCTTAGAGAAAACCGAATAAGTATCCAGAAATTTCTTCTTACCAACATAGTCTTGAGCAGTCACCTGAATCATATTAGCACCAGTCATTGGAAGCCCTGCTTTATTAGCTAAGAGACTTACCATCCATGTTTTTCCAGCACCAGTAGGGCCCCCTAAAAGTAGATTGGAAGTACGCATATTTCGGTCTGGATTATTCATTTTAACATGATACCTGTGAAAAGCCATTGCAACCTTTTCTTTAGCTTCTTCCTGACCAGGTACAAATAAATCAAGATATCCCTTAACAGAATGATAATCATTCCAATCTATTTCGTATTCATCAACCTGCTCGAATTTAACTTCTTTTTCTATTTTTTCTCTGATGTCATTAACACTTATGTTCAAGGTTCTTCCTGCAAGTTTTTTCCTATTAAAAGAAAGATCCTCCAGCGCACTTGATAAAACCTTTTCAAGACCTCTAACTCCTATACCTTCAGCTGCTTGCTCAGCCAGATAAAGGATTGTAGGATCATCAAAACATATTGTTATCCCATACTCAGCAAACTGTTTTTTTACTTCATCAAGAACAGAGTTTTCTTTATATTTCAAGATTCTATAAAGGGTATCAACTCCAGTTGGTTCTAATGTGGCCCTTATGGGCAGCCTTCCAACAATTTCCTTTCTAATCCCATAATCTATTAAATCCTGATCAGTCATTTGTTCAAGCAACTTAGTTTTATCAAGTTTACATCTGCTTCCACCAAGCCTTTTTTGAATTATTGAATATAGGGAAACTCCATTAGCTTTTTCATGAAAAGCTCCTGCACATACAACAAGTATCTTGCTCATATCAATATATCCTTCAGGAGTGTCACTCTTTTTAGATTCATCTCCTTCTTGAAGAAGTTTAGTTAGTTCTTCATCACTTGGCGCAGTTACTATATCTTTGTCAAATTCAACTGCAAATAATTCATTAAAATCAGGATTTCCAACAGATGACCTACTCATTGCACCCCTTAATTGACTACCAAAATTTTCAAGTGTTCTGTTAGGATCATTTTCCTTAAAGTATTTTCTAACATCATTAGGCATTCCACTACCACTATCACAAGCAACATATTCGAATTCAAAGTTATTATCTTTAACTATTTTCCTTAACCGATCAATACGATTCACAAGCTTATTTTTTATCTCTTCACCTGCAGAACCTCTTGAGAAATATCCTTGTGATGGCCCATAAGCTTTTACTTTCCCTCTAGAAGGAGGAGGATTGTTATTAGGTTGTGGGGAGGCCCCTTCAATTTTAATTTTCTTACCTGTGAAATATCCTAACAGATCATTTTGTAGTTGTACTGCTTTCGCATCACCACTATCAGAACCATCAGCACCTATTGCAATTTTGTCAATTTCATCAAGAAATAATATTCCTTTTTCAACCCCTTCTAATTTACCTATAAGTTCTGACAAGTTGGCACCTTTATATGACGGAGCACTGACGCTACCCATACTTATGTCTACAAATGGAATTCCCATCGCATCAGCAATAACTTCCCAACTATATGTTTTTCCTGAACCTGAAGGGCCTATTGAAAGTAAACCTTTTCTTCTACCAGATTCCATATAATCTGCAATTGCATTAGACATTTTTACCTTTAGTGCTCCTTGACCTTCAACATACTTATCTAGGTATTCTGTTATACTTCCAGGATCACTAAGATCAATAGGCTTGCTTTGCACTCCCATTGCCTCTAATTGTTTTTGTATGTCTTGAACATTAGATTCCTGACTTCTCATACTCGCGTCAGCTGTTTCATTAGGCAAATCATCTTGGCTTGAATAATCTGCTACAAGAGAATCCAAATTAGCTTTTGCAATCTCCTCATCTGTAAATCCATCAGGATTTCTAGCTATATCATTAATAAACCTTGCAGCTAAAATTTCATCGCCAGATCCGGGATTTATCTTATTCATCTTCGTGTTCAGATTAATTTCTCATTTCTCTTTTCGGGGTTTGTGTAGATCTAGTCTCTGTAGTGGTTCTAGCAGCCACTACTTGTTCTAATCTATAGTGTGATACTATGGCAGGATTTTCTATAACTGATGCTATTACTGCTTCAAAAGGGTGTTTGTGGTCATGACTCACATGATAATCATCTTGGAGGCTCTCAACAAGCTGGATTAGGTTTATTACTCCTGCAATGTTTTTTTCATCTGAACCTCGGTCAGATAATTCAATTGCTGCTTTTAACTTATCAAAATCTGCATCTGAAAGATTATTTGAACCAATAGTTCCATTTTCTAGGTCAACTCCCATATTATTGACATATTCCTCAGAGAGAAAATACCCGTTAATATTGAAATATTTCATATGACATACCATTCTAATCATCCTCCAGAAGTTTTCTTATAGCGAATTCTGATAAGTGAGATTTATTCCTAAAAGTACCATTTTTAATCTTTTCATCCATCTTTGGAATTATATCCCCTTCCAGTGTTATGCTTAGTTTTTGCTTCATTCTATTAATCCGTAATTATACTACTTTACACGCAAATATACGCCCCTTTTTAAGTCTTTCTATTTTAACTACTCTAGAATAGTGATATTCTAAAGAGGAGAAAGGGGAGTGATATTTGCTCTTTTTTATTGTATATAATGTATAAAATGGTGGTTTCCATAAGAAATTAAGGTTACTATCTATACAGTAAAGTATAACTTTATTTGTAGCCACAAAATATAAGAATACGCTCTAATTCTCCTTCTAT
>JAYEIZ010000222.1:0-2152 GCA_034660355.1 Nanobdellota archaeon | reverse complement strand
CTGATTTCCCGCATGGGCTACATACTTATAAATCCCTTTATTTTCTTTATCCTTAAGACTCTGCTTAGATACAAAATCCCTCCAGAATACAAATTGCCCTTTCTTATTAACTTCTTCCATCGGCACACTAGGGTCTGGGAAAAACCTATAAGGGTCTATAGTCTCTAACTTATTCCCTTGGTAAACAACAGCTTTTTCCCTTACTCGAACTCTTTCTGTAATATTATATTGCTCACTACCAATCAGTCCTTGCATAGGACTTTCAATAACTTGGTCTTTCCACTTTGTCCTATATTGCTCATCTTCTTCCCAGAGGGTTTTCATAATCCCAACGCCATAAATCTCCCCGTCCATGAACCACTGGTAAAATTGTTTAATCAGTCGGCTATGGTCAGCTTGATACTGTAAAATAGTTTCCATATTCCTCGCCGCATCAATACATTCTGCTTTATAAGGACTCACAGAGAACATAGGTTTTTGCCCTGTGAATGTATGAATAAGATAAGTTACAATAGTAGAGATAGTTGAATAAGAATAAGGAACTACTATAGAAATAATCTTAGGAGCTTTACCAGCATCATTATCCTCTTTCATTATTTCCTCAGCATCGGATAAATCTATATAAGCCTGCATCTTTTTTTCCGCTACGCCCCAGCGTTCATAAAACGCATTCATCTTATCCTCAGAAGTCTTAAGCATTTTATTAAGCTTACTTAAAACCATGCCATGATGCTGGCTTTCAGGCTTAATCCTATCAATAGGCTTTAGAGACTCATCAATTGTAATAGACTTCCTATCTTCTCTACTATCATTATTACTAAAAAATTCACTCATAATATTATCCTAAATTGCTTGATTACTAACCCAGTCATTATTTATAAAAAGCGGTTCATACTCATCTTCGCCCCAAGAAGCTTCAGGGTCTGCTGCATAAGCGGCAAAAGGGTCTAATAAACTTATCGCCATTGCAACAGCATCTGGTAAATCTTTCTTTCCGTTTGGAAAATCATGAAGCTGAACTTCTAGCTCGGGAAAAACCCTTCTATGGAAAACATACCCTGCAGCATATCTCGGTTGAAGTATTCCCTTTATCCTAGTATTCTTATCAATCCTATGAGACTTAATATCCTTTATCTCAAAATAAGTATTTCTTCTAAACATCTCTTCTTTAATAAGAAACATCAGAGCCTTTTGATAAGCTATAGTCTCTATCCCATGTTCTGTAACATTCCACTTGAGACTTAGTTCAAAGTACTTATTAACCTGTTCTCTAGGAGTCATACCCTTTTTCGCGTAAGTATCTAATATATGAATAAAGCCATCTACACCCATTCCTACTACCGCGAAACCGCAAAAATCACTGCCTTTTTTATCACTAATCGCTGGATCTATTACAAGTGCCCTGTGCGGGATTTCCTTTAAGTCTTTCTTGAGATATTGAATAAACTTATCTGGAAAAATCGCAATATCGTCATTATGAAGTGTATTAAAATACTCCATATAGAATAAGTGCAGCTTGCCATATTTCGCATACTTATGCTTTCTTTTTTCAATCTTATCAAGACTCATCATATCAGCCCATAATGGCTCACCGTCTAAGTCCAACGCCCCGAATATAACTGATGTAAATTCATTATCTTCTTTAAGCTTCTGCAACATGGCTTCATTATGTAACAGCGTCCCTAGTCCTAATAAACTTGCAGTATCGTCCATTTCAGGCAAGGCTGGCATAACATCACCCAGCATCCAATCAAGTGTCTTTTCTCTCTGTTCAGGAGTCGCCACTGATTCCTTATCTTCAACATCGTCGAATAAAATAAAATCAGGTCTCTGAGCATTTTGATTACTTCCTCGAATCTGCCCACCACGACCTCTTGCCATTACAAAAACGCCTGTTACAGTTTCAAAGAAATCCTCTCGCCAAGATTTCCCGCTTCTCATCTCAGGCTTAAGCTCTCCAAATAAAAATTTAACATCATTATTTTCTTCTAGTTGCTTTTTAATATTCCCTATCTGAGCATTTGCATGACGCTGAGTCTCAGATAAATATGTAATAAATTTCTTTTCCTGAAAACAAATCAGCCAGATAACAACGCCATTAGACAGCGTTGTTTTAGAAAAGCCCCTTGGTAGCATTAGTAAAGTATTTCTG
>JAYEIZ010000221.1:0-29957 GCA_034660355.1 Nanobdellota archaeon | reverse complement strand
TTCAACAAATATCAAGCTGTCAACCATCCTTTCCAAGTCCATGCTTATAAGGCCTATATAGTGCAAATCAGATGTCTTTAGTAGGGTAGGTTCATTTAGCACCAAAGATCCGGTAACAGCCTTAGTAATTAGGAGTTTGCTTCTGTCTATTTCCTCTTCATACTTATTTATTAGATCTTTATCATAATTTTGTATCATAACGCCTAACATGTTTTTTGCTTTTTTGACCATTGTCTTTAATAATGAATAAGGATCTTTTACAAAGATGCTAGATTCGTGAGTTATGTTGCTTCCGTCTAATTCGACAAATTCAAGAGCACTAATTGTCCCTTTTTTTGCGAGTATCTTAGCAATGTCTGCTTCTTTCTCAAGTTTGATATTAAATGACTTAGTTGGGTTTATATAACATGCCATAATCAGTTTTATTAGGATTTCCGAGGTCACCTTAGGTAAAGTTATATTGATTTCTTTTTCCTCTACGTCCCTTATTTCTGGAAATAGGGATAATGAACTATCATTGTTTACCTTTACACTTACTTTAGTGTCAGAATTAATGTTGTTTTTTTTGCACCAGCTTGTAGGCAAGTAAACATAATGCATATTTCCTGTTTTTTGAATATTCCGTATATCGATATCAATCACCCGTACTATTTGGTAGTATATACTATACTTATAAATCTTTGGTATTTATTGTACCTCAGGTTTACAATTGTTGATTTTTGCACTATATGAATAGAAAAATATTTAAACATCTAAAAGTTTACAATCGTAAACATGAAAACTAGGAGAATAGTCCACGATTTAGATGTTTGTGTACACTGCGGAAATTGTGCTGAAACCTTTCTATTCAATGGACGCTAAAAGGGGATAAGATAGAAGAGACCAGAGAGGATGGGTTAACTCCTATAAAAGATTTAACTCATGTTTGTCCACTTGGAGCATATAAGGGATAAGACATTTTATTCGTGAAAGGTCCCAATCATTTTTTTCACTATTCTTTGCTATGTAATTTTTTCTTTACAGAAATCTAAAAGTATATAAATGAGATTCTATCATCATCTTTATGGGGGTAAATATATCTGCAAAAAACATTTATGAAAAAATATTCTCAAAGCATAAAGTAAAAGGCAATCTAAGTCCGGGCGAAGAGCTTACTATAAAGATAGATCAAACATTAACACAAGACGCTACTGGCACACTTGCTTATCTTCAGTTTGAAACAATAGGTATCCCAAAAGTAAAAACAGAGCTTTCTGTTAGCTATGTTGACCATAACACAGTACAACAAGGGTTTGAAAATGCAGATGATCATAAATATCTTGAAACAGTAGCATCTAAGTATGGTATATTATTTTCAAAAGCAGGAAACGGGATATGTCATCAAGTACACCTTGAGAGATTTGCAAAGCCTGCTAAAACTCTATTAGGGTCAGATTCTCATACTCCTACAGCCGGAGGTATTGGTGCTTTGGCTATTGGTGCTGGAGGACTTGATGTTGCATTGGCTATGGCAGGACGTCCTTTCTATCTTATCATGCCTAAAGTAATCAAGATAGAATTAAGGGGTAGATTAAAGCCATATGCTACTGCAAAAGACATTATACTCCATATTATACAAATCCTGACTACAAAAGGAAATGTGGGTTATGCTATAGAATACAATGGAGATGCTCTTAAGGATCTTAATGTTCCAATGCGTGCAACGATCACTAATATGGGTGCTGAATTGGGTGTAACTACCTCAATATTCCCAAGCGATGATGTTACAAAAGAATTCTTAAGAAAACAAAGAAGAGAAAATGATTGGGCAGAATTAAAAGCAGATGAAGGAGCAGAGTATGATAAAGTTATTGAAGTATATTTGAACAAATTAGAACCATTAGTAGCTAAACCTCATTCGCCAGATAATATTGATAGTGTAGAAAATGTGAAGGGGATTAAAGTAGACCAAGTTTGTATAGGTAGTTGTACAAATTCTTCCTATGAAGATCTAATGGTTGTTTCTGAAATCCTAAAAGGAAAAAAGATTCATTCCAGTGTGAGCTTAATTATCGCACCAGGTTCAAAACAGGTACTAGAGATGATAGCAGAGAATGGTGCATTATCAGAATTGATAAGATCAGGAGCGAGGATTGCTGAATCTGCATGTGGATTTTGCATAGGGGCAGGCCATGCTCCAAAAAGCAAAGGAGTGAGTCTAAGGACGAGCAACAGAAACTTTCTTGGAAGATCAGGTACAAAGGATGCTGGCATTTATCTAGTAAGTCCAATTTTAGCTGCAGTATCTGCATTAAAAGGAGAGATAAGAAACCCTAATGAAACAAACATTCCAAAAATAGAAGCACTGAAGAGCTATTACATAGATGATAGCATGGTTTTACAACCAAGTTTTTCTGATAATGTAATAAAAGGGCCAAACATTAGAGATTTGCCTAAGATTTTGGAATTATCTGAAAATCTTAACGGGGTTGCAACTATAAAAGTAGGGGATAAGATAACTACTGACCATATAATGCCTGCTGGTCCAAGATTAAAGTTCCGCTCAAATATAAAGAAGTATTCAACCTTTGTTTTTGAATCGGTTGATAAAGAATTTATTGAAAGAGCAACTAAGAATAAGAACAAAGAATTATCTAACTTCATAATTGCAGGCCTTAGTTATGGTCAGGGCTCATCAAGAGAGCATGCTGCAATATGTCCTGCTTATCTTGGTGTTAAGGCAGTAATAGCAAAATCAATAGAAAGAATCCATCTTCAAAATCTGATTAATTTTGGTATCCTACCAATGTTTTTTAACAATGAAGATGATTACCGCAAGGTTGATGAAGGAGACTTGCTAGAAATTCCAGATATTAGGTCAAAATTGTCAGGTCGTTCAGAGATAATTCTAATAAATAAAACTAAAGATATTAAAATAAAGCTAAAACTCTCTTTAACAGATAAGGATATTGAGATGTTGATTAAAGGAGGTAAGCTGAATTATTATAAAAATGACGCATAAAATAACATTAATTAGAGGAGATGGTGTTGGACCAGAACTTGCAGATGCTGCTAAAAGATGTATTGATGCAACTAAAGTAGACATAGATTGGGAGATTGTTGATGCTGGCGTAGATGTAATGGAAAAAGAAGGCACCCCCCTTCCAGATTCTGTTATTGATTCTATTAAAAAGAATAAAGTAGCATTAAAAGCACCTATAACCACTCCATTAGGTTCTGGTTTTAGGAGTGTGAATGTTGCTTTAAGAAAAGAATTAGACTTATTTGCATGTGTTAGGCCTTGTAAATACTATCCGGGTGTTAAAAGTCTTTTAAAAGAGCCTGAAAAAGTTGATTTAGCCATAGTAAGAGAGAATACTGAGGACTTATATGCAGGAATAGAATTTGAAGAAGGAAAAAAGGATACAGAAGATATAATCAAGGCCCTTAAAGAGAAGTCAGGTAAGAATATCAAAGAAGATTCAGGAGTAAGCATAAAACCAATCTCTAAAGATGCAACCAAAAAGATAGTTGAATATGCTTTTGAATATGCAAAGAAAAACTCTAGAAAACTCGTAACTTCAGTTACAAAATCAAATATAATGAAGTTTACTGATGGGCTTTTTATGAGAACAGCAGAAGAAGTATCTAAATCACACTCTAATATCGACTATAATCATGTTCTTGTTGACAATATGTGCATGCAACTTGTGCAAAAACCAGAGCTTTATGATGTCATAGTGCTGCCTAACTTATATGGAGATATACTATCTGATTTATGTGCAGGATTAGTTGGAGGGTTAGGGATTGCTCCTGGAGCAAACATAGGGGAAGAATATGCAGTATTTGAAGCTACACATGGCTCTGCACCTAAATATAAAGGTATGAATAAGGTAAATCCTACTGCTTTAATCTTAAGCGGAGTTCTAATGCTAAGACACCTAAATGAATCTGAAGCTGCAGATAAACTTGAAAATGCAGTTGCTGATGTAATCAAAGAAGGAAAAGATGTAACTTATGATCTAAAACCAACAAGAGATGATCCAACTGCAGTTGGTACAAAAAAGATGGCTGATGCTATAATTAAAAATATCAAAGAGTGATACAAATGCAAGAAGAATTTATTAAAAAACTGGCTAAACTTTCAGAAGAATCGAGTGCAATTGAAGAAGAATTATATAAAGAATATAGTGTTAAACGGGGTCTTAGAAATAAAGATTTTACAGGAGTATTAGTTGGTCTTACCCATATTGGAGGAGTAGTAGGTTATGACAAAACTGACAAAGGCACAGTACCTACAGAAGGGAAGCTATTATACAGAGGAATAAGGATAAAAGATCTTGTTAATGGATTCCAAAAAGATAACAGACCAGGATTTGATGAAGTCACTTTCCTCTTATTGTTTGGAAAGCTACCAACAGACCAAGAATTAGACTTGTTCTCTAAGGAATTATCTGATCTAAGGGATCTTCCAGAGAACTTTACTGAAAACATGATACTAAAATTAAAAGGTCGCGATATAATGAATATGCTTGCAAGGTGCGTTCTTGCACTCTATGCTGTTGACGATAACGCAGATGATACCTCAACATTTAACATATTGAAACAAAGCATAAATCTCATTGCTAAATTTCCTACAATAATAGCATATTCATACTATTCCAGGAGGCATAAATATCAACACAAGCATCTCGTAATAAGGCATCCAAGAAAAGATCTGAATACAGCAGAGAACTTCCTCTATATGTTAAAAGGAAATAAAAAATATACTGATCTTGAAGCTAAACTACTAGATCTTATACTTGTGCTTCATGCTGAACATGGGGGGGGAAATAACTCCTCTTTCACAACTAGGGTAGTAAGTTCTTCAGGTACAGACACATACTCTGTAATTGCCTCATCTATGGGCTCACTAAAAGGACCATTACATGGTGGAGCAAACATAAAAGTTACAGAAATGATGGAAAACATAAAAGAAAATGTAAAAGATTGGAAGGACGAAAAAGAGGTTTCAGAATATCTTCTTAAAATATTTAAAAAAGAAGCCTTTGACAATTCTGGAAAGATTTATGGATTTGGTCATGCTGTGTATACTATCTCAGACCCAAGAGCAATCCTTCTAAAAGAGGAAGCAAAAGAACTAGCAGAAGAGAAAGGTAGATTAGATGAATTTGAGTTATTTGCTTCTATAGAAAAGTTATGCCCCAGGATTTTTGTTGAATTTAAGAAAACAACTAAGATAATTGCTCCGAATGTTGATTTCTATTCTGGATTTGTCTATGATTGTATTGGCATACCTAAAGAAGTTTACACTCCTTTGTTTGCAATGGCAAGAATTACTGGTTGGTGTGCTCATCGTATAGAGGAACTAATAAGTTCTAAGAGAATAATCAGGCCAGCTTACAAGAGCGTTGCAAATAAGAACGGATATACTCCTATGGGTGGCAGAGAATAAATAATATTTACTCTAAAACAAAAACATAACCTTTTAATATTGCCAGATGTTTGCTAATTCCGCATATGGGGGGGATAATATGAATGAAACTTCAATATTGTTAAAAAAGATAAAAGAGCAAAAACCGTTAGTTCATCACATAACCAACTGGGTTACAATATATGATTGTGCTAATATAGTAAGAGCCATAGGTGCATTACCAGTCATGGCACATGCAAAAGAAGAAGCAGCGGATATGGCAAAGATTGCATCTGCACTTGTTCTAAATATTGGCACTTTGACTATTGAGATTATAGAATCTATGAAGATTGCAGGCAAAGCTGCTAATGAGAAAGGAATTCCTATTGTTTTAGATGCTGTAGGGGTCGGAGCAACAAAGTTAAGGGATGATAAAGCATTAGAGCTGCTTAATGAGTTGAAGATTGATATTATAAAGGGAAATGCATCCGAGATTGCCAAATTAGCTGGTGAAGATGTCCAAACAAAAGGGGTAGAATCTTCTAAGGTCGAAGCTAACTTAATTGAAGTTGGAAAAAAGCTTGCTAATGATAAGAAAGCAACTGTAGTTATAACTGGTGTAGAAGATATAGTGACTAATGGAAGCGAGGTTTATTTATGTAACAACGGCCACGAGATGATGGGCTCTATTATAGGTACGGGATGTATGGTAGCTTCTGTTATAGGGAGTTTTGCTGCTGTTGAGAAGGATTATGCTAAAGCAGCTACATCTGCGTTAGTTGTATTCGGGATTGCTGGCGAACTAGCCTCCAGAAGAGCTTCTGGACCAGGAACATATAAAGAATCATTCTATGACGAAATATTTAATCTAGATGAAACAGATATTAAGGAAATGGAAAAACTAGAGAAAAAGGTAACAAAGGAAACTCCAAAACAAAAAGTGACTAAAGAGGCTCCGAAAAAAGAAGAGAGCTCAAAATCAGAAGAAGTTGAGAAGAAAGAGGAACCTAAAGAGACCTCACAACAAGAAGGGACAGGGAAGAAAGACGAAACTGAAGAAACCTCTAAATCAGAGGAGACTGAGAAGAAAGATGAAGCCAGCTCTGTTTGATATTGATTTATACTTCATAACTGACAGTAAATTAACAAAGAAAAGTATTCTAGATGATGTTAATGCAGCTATAAAAGCAGGAGTGAAGATTATTCAATACAGGGAAAAAGAAAAGACAACAAAAAAGATGTATGAAGAAGCAAAACAGATTAAGAAACTTTGTGATGAAAATAACGTCTTATTTTTGATTAATGACAAGATAGATATTTGTTTAAGTGTGGGCGCTGATGGCGTTCACATTGGCAATGAAGATTTGCCTTATGCAAAAGTAAGAGAGTTACTAGGAGATAAAATAATTGGAGTGACTGTCCATGATGTTGATGAATCTATTGAAGCAGAAAACTCCGGTGCAGACTATGTTGGTGTAAGCCCCATATTCAATACTGCAACAAAGAAAGATGCTGGACCGGCAGCAGGACTCAAACTAATAGAAGAAGTTAAAAAGAGCATTAAAATACCTCAAGTTGCTATTGGAGGAATTAATTTAGAAAATATTGATAGCGTTGTAAAAGCCGGTTCAAAATCAGCTGCTGTTATTTCAGCAATCATCACAAAAGATGATGTTGAAGAAGAGTGTAGAAAATTCATAAATAAGTTAAAACATTAATAAATTTCAAAAATAATGGCGAGACGAGGCAGGGGTGAATTAAATGTCGAAGGCATTTATGGCTTTTAGCTGCTCCCTACGGGATGCCGAGTAGGTTTGGAGTAACATTAAAATGCGAAGCCTCAAACTTTGTTTGAGGATTTGAAGTCTCTCCAAAGCATTTTATGGCGTTTCACTCAAAACCGTCGAAGCCATTATTATTTTTGAAATTTTTAAAACAATAAAATGACGCACAGAAAAAATCAAAGATTTTTTCCTATGTCATTTAGCAAAGCAAAATGACTCAACTAGAAAAAGCAAAATTCAATGACATTAGCAAAGAGATGGAAGTTATTGCTAATGAAGAGAATATTAAAACCAAAGAATTAATGAAAAGGATTGCTCAAGGCAGAGTTGTGATTCCTGCTTCTACCCTACACACTAACCTAAATCCTATAGGCATAGGAGAAGGGTTAAGAACTAAAGTTAATGCAAATATTGGAAGCTCACCAAATAAAGCAGAGATTAATGAAGAACTAGAGAAGCTAAAAGTTTCAGTTGAATCTGGAGCAGATACTGTAATGGACTTAAGTACTGGTGGTAATATTGATGAAATAAGGAGAGCGATAATTAAAGAATCCAATGTACCAATCGGAACAGTCCCTATATACCAAGCTGCTATCGAGAAAGATACTATTGTTGATCTAACTTCAAGTGATTTAATAAAAGTGATAAAGAAACACATTATGGATGGTGTTGATTTTATAACTGTCCATTGCGGACTTACAAAAGATTCATTGAAGCTTACTGATAAGAGGCTTATGGGTGCTGTTTCCAGGGGGGGTTCATTTCTTATTAAATGGATGAAGCATAATAATAGAGAAAACCCATTATATGAAGAATTTGATAAGATATTATTCTGGGCAAAGAAATATGATGCGACATTAAGTTTAGGAGATGGCTTAAGACCTGGTTGTTTAAAGGATGCAACAGATAAAGCACAATTACACGAATTAAAGAAACTAGGTGAGCTACAGAAGATAGCGTTTGATGATAATGTACAATCTATGATAGAAGGTCCCGGTCATGTACCAATAGATCAAATAGAACATAATATTAAATTAGAAAAACAGATGTGTAATAATGCTCCATTCTATGTCTTAGGTCCGTTAGTTACAGATATTGCACCAGGATATGATCATATTACCTCTGCCATTGGCGGAACATTAGCTGCCATGCACGGAGCAGATTTTTTGTGTTACGTTACTGCCTCGGAGCATCTTGGCCTGCCAACAGTAGAAGAAGTTAAAGAAGGAGTTATTGTTTCTAGGATAGCTGCACATGCAGCAGATATTGCAAAAGGCATTAAAGGTGCTCGTGACTGGGACGATAAAATGTCAGAAGCAAGAGAGGATCTAGATTGGAATAAGATGATGGATCTTGCTATTGATAAAGAAAAAGCCAAAGGAATAAGGGAAAGATGTCAACCCGACGATCCAATGGTATGCTCAATGTGTGGGAAGTTTTGTTCTGTTAAGATTAACAAAGAGTTGAAAGAGAAAGAATGAAGTTAAAAGATATAGGAGAATTTGGATTAATAAAAAGAATCTCTAAGGAACCAAAAGATAAAAGTATTATTAAGGGAATTGGAGATGATTGTGCTGTTGTTAAGGTTGGAGGAAAATTATTAGTTATAACAACAGACGCATTAGTTGACGGAGACCATTTCTCTTTAAATTATTTCACGCCAGAGCAAATAGGCAAAAAAGCAATCGAAATTAATGTTTCTGACATTGGAAGTATGGGCGGTTTACCAAAATATGCTTTAGTTTCTTTAGTGCTCCCTAAGGAGCTTGATGTTAAGATTATTGAAAGAATCTATGAGGGTATGCGAAAAGTAGGAAGTAAATATAAACTCGAAATTATAGGTGGAAATATAACTCATGGAAAGCAGCTGGTTATAGATATAGATATGATAGGAGAAGTAAAAAAAGAGAATTTATGCTTAAGGGGGGATGCAAAACCTGGCGACTTCATCTTGGTTAGCGGTGACTTAGGAAGTTCAACTGCAGGATTAAACCTTTTCCTAAAAAAGATAAAAGGGCATAGCTATGTAAAGAATAAGCATCTAGAGCCAAAAGCCCAATTCCATAAAGTTAAAAAATTCTTGAGATATATCCATGCAATGATTGATGTTTCTGACGGATTAGCTTCTGAAGTGAAGCATATATGTGAAGAAAGTAATGCCGGAGCAGTTATTTACGCAGATAATGTCCCAATAAAAGATGAAACTGTGAGTGCTGCTAGAGCAGTAGGTAAAAATTATTTAGATTATGCTTTATATGGTGGAGAGGACTTTGAATTGGTATTCACTGTTTCTGAGAAGAATATAAAAAAAGTAAAGGGATTCTTAGTAGGAGAGATAACAAAAAGAAAAGGAATCTATCTATATAGTAAAGGTAAAGAAAAATTAATAAGTAAAAGTGGTTACGACCACTTTAAATAAAATTTAACCACAGTTTAGCTGGTCAGATCCTCCAGCTTCCCCGTCTTCTAAGTTTCCAAAACCACGAGGTGGTTGTGTTGTCGATAACGCGTTTTGGCACTCAGGGATCTTCTCGTTCATACCACAGCAGATTATGTCTTTTATGTTCTCAGGAGATCTTCCGTTTGCGCTGAAATCATATTCATTAATCTTCTTTCCGTTTAGGAAAAAACTTGGAGATCCTCCTCCGCCTAAGGGTCTATAAACAGTTTCCCATTCGCTAGCTTCCTGTAATCCATAATCATTCTCTACTCTTATCTCACAATCCGCTAACATAGCTGAATCAACCTTTGCAGTTCCTTCACATCCTGCAGAGTCTCCTGTTTCAGCATAACAGTTTATGTAATCCCAATAAACATCTTTCTGCTCATTCCATAGGCAAAGGTGTCTTAAGTCTTCTGTATGCTCCTCAGCACCATGCATCGATGTGGTTGTTTTACCATCCGGAGCAGTGTTTATCAGTAACCGAGGTACAACATCAACCTTATCACCGAAGTTCTTAGCAACATAATACAATGAATTTATAGATTGTACTCCAAAAGGACATTTTGAAACATAGAACACCTCTAATTTAGGTCTATCTACTTTTTCAAGCTCTTCACATTTTTGTTCAGCTGTTTTTGATGCTTCTTTCTCAGCTTCTGCCTGCGCTGCCCCTACTTCCCCGCAAACTTCCTCACTAGCTGTCGCATCACAAATCTGCTGTACAAACGAACTCTTATCCTGTATTCCATTTAAGCTCACAACTCCGTCTTTTATCAATAAGTACCCAGGTATTTCAACTGGTTGAAAGTATTTTGCTTTTTGGAATGTTAAGCCTGACTTTTCTACAATCTCTTTTGCAACAGGCTCCATTTCATCACATTGTGTAGTACAACTATCAGAACCTAAGAATATAAAACTGTCTTCTGTAGAGATAACACCACTAGTGCCACTTGATGTGCCACTAAAACCATTTGTTAATATTGAAGCTACTAGTAATATAGCTAAAATTAAGCTAACTGTTGTCCAAACAGTTGTTTTATTTAACTTTAAATCGTCTCTTTTTACCTTATGATGTTCTTCTTTAACGTGGTGTGTTTTATGGTGTTCTTCGTGTTGGTGTCCCTTATCATGATGTACTTTGTGGTGTTCACTATGTTTATGTTCTTTATCATGATGTATTTTGTTATGTTCCTCGTAATCATGTGTTTTGTGTTCTTCTTTATGTTCTTCCATTAAATCACCCCTAGTAATTGAATAATATAGGTTATTTTTAAGCTTTACTGAATACAACTATCTGCAAATTTCTGTAAAGTTAACTTATCCATTGCTCCTGTTTGTTCCTGTCCTGTTTTTGGGCAGATAAACTGAGGAACATACCCACTAAGAGCATTGCTGAAACAATCAGAGATTATATTAGCTGCTTCACTGTTAGAGCTTTCAGCCCAGTAAAACCCATAACCTTCATCCTCTAACTCCCCTATTATAGGTTTCATAGTACTACAGTGGGGGCAATAGTTAGAATGTACAAAAACTACCTCAATAGGATCCTGCCCGTAATTGCTAAAACAATTAGCATAATCTGCCACAACTGTGCTTGTTATTTCCCCACTTCCAGTATCCTGCTTCACTTTCTTCTCAACAGTATTTGACACTTGAGAAGGAATTACATTATCTATGTTAACTATAAAGACCGCTAGTACAATTACAACAATAATAGAAGTGACTAGTTTAGGCACCTCTGTTTTTTTCATATTTTTATATTCATTCGAAGGGTATTTATAAATATTATGTTTGGCCAAGCTTAAACAAAAGGTTTTTATATAGAAAATTTTAAGAAACTAATAGGGGTTGAAGTATTGATGAACAAAATAAAGAAACTATTTTCGGAATCTTCCTTTTCAAGAGTACTAGATATAATTAAAAAGAACCCAAATATCTATTTTTATACGCTCTTGTTAGACTTTGTATTCATAAGTATAATCATCTTCATGGGTAAGTATTTTGGATCTTTAATACCCTCAGATACTCAACAATTATTAAGCATTTTCAAATCACCTGCAAATTTATTGTTATTCGCTCTATTGTATATTATAATATACTACTCATTTGTGCTCTTCATTTATTCTATAACTAAATTAAGTATATTAAATTTAATAAAAAAATTATATGTAAAGAACATATTCACGTTAAAAGGAATAGGTAAATTCTACCTATTAAATATTCTCATCTTTATTATTTTCTTTTTTACTGGTTTAATCTTGTTTGGTATGTTAGCAATAATATTCAGAACAGAATTTCTAAGTTATATTGTGTTAATTCTATCAATCCCCTTCTTATTATTATGGTATTCTGTTATAAACATAAGTCATGTATTGCTTATGAAAGATAAAAAAGAAAAGATTATTAGAAAAAGCTTTAAAATAGCTTTCACAAAGATAAATGAGTACGGGATGTTTGTAGCATGGGATGTTATTGCAGTTATAACTTATTTATTATTCTATAGTTTAATACATCTAATTTTTAGATTCGCTGTTTTTTCAAATGAGCAAATATCATCAAATTTCTTGCCAATATATCTAAAAATATTTAGTATTGTATCTTTAATTGTTCTTTATTTGATAATATCTTTTAACAGAATATATTTCTACGAGAGAATTGATAAAGATGTTCTATAACAATATAAACCCGACATTGTTAACATTAGGCCCGCTTGAAATCAAATATTATGGCATTATTTATGTTCTTGGATTTGTAATTGCCTATTTTCTGATTTATCATTTAGCTAAAGAAAGAAAATTAAATATAAACAAAGACGATGTTGCAGATCTTATTTTCTATATTATTATCGGCACCGTAGTAGGGGCAAGGATTTTTGAAGTAATAGTTTATAATCCGGTTTATTACTTATCTAATCCTTTTGAGATAATTGCAGTATGGCATGGTGGCCTGAGTTTTCACGGTGGTTTGATGGGGGCTATCTTGGCAGGGTATTTATATTGTAAGAAAAAGAAGATTGATTTTTATGAAATTGCAGATATTACAGTAATTCCTTTGGCTTTTGGGTTATTCTTAGGTAGAATAGGTAATTTTCTTAATGGAGAGTTGATAGGCAGAGTTAGTAATCTGCCATGGTGTGTTAAGTTTAAGAATTATGAAGGATGTAGGCACCCTTCACAATTATATGAAAGCTTGAAGAACTTAGTAATTTTCTCTGTTTTGTGGTTTATTCAAGACAAAAAACTAAAAAAAGGAGTGATGTTCTGGAGCTTTATTCTGATGTACTCAACATTAAGGTTCTTTATAGAGTTTGTTAGGGCACCAGATCCACAGTTAGGATTGTTGGCTCTAGGGCTTACTATGGGACAATGGCTTAATATTCTGATGTTTATTGTTGGCTTATATTTCTTCACAAGGATTAACAGAAAGAGGTAATATGTTTTTATTTTTTTTAAATAATATTTAATCAATGAAAGAATAATAAACCAATACTGATTAAGTAGTTCTTCTTGTTTTTGATTACGATTCATGGAGAGAAATAGTGTATAAATTAATGGTTTAAAGATTTCAATAAAAATAATAAATAAAACATAGAAATCCTTATAAACTAACCTCAAATCTTCTCATTACGATGAAATGGGATTTAAAGTTTAAAACTAACTTGCTGCTAGGAATATTCGTAGCTTCGTTAGTAGCTGCAAGTTTAATAGGTGGAAAAATAACTAAATTCTGGTTTATTGAGGTAAGTGTAGGAATATTTGCTTTTCCAATTACTTTTCTTATAACAGATGTTATTGAAGAAGTACACGGAAAGGAAAAGACAAAGATGTTTGTTTGGGTAGGTCTTATTTCCATGATATTTGTTTCTCTTGTTACTGCAATAAGTGTATGGCTGCCTTTCGCACCTAGAAGCTATGTCCAGGCAGAGCAATTCAATACAGTGTTTGGAATAAGCTTAAGGTTCTTTATTGCCTCTATTACAGCCTTTCTCCTAAGCCAGATGCATGATATATGGGCTTTCAATTTCTGGAAAGAAAAGACTAAGAAAAGGTTTCTTTGGCTCAGAAATAACGCATCTACGATTGTAAGCCAGCTCATAGATACTATTGTCTTCATGTTTATTGCTTTATATTACATACCTTGGTTGCCTGATGTTCTAAACACTAATCCAAAATTTAATGTCGCTTATTTGATTACCTTGATAATACCTTATTATATTCTGAAGGTTGTTGTTGCTATATTCGACACTCCGTTTATATATCTGCTTACTTGGTGGGTTCGTGGGTATGTGAAAGAACCTAAAAAAAGATAAATTATAATTTCTTAAATTGTATTAAGGGAATATTACCTGCATAGCTTATAGTTACAGGCATCCCATCACTAAGTATGGACATCCTTGCAGCCTCAGTAATAACTTCATTGTAAGCACTGTTAGCAGGGGTAGCAATTAGCCCCTCTTGATCAACTAACCTGATTAGTTCTTGTCTTTTCTCTAAGGATTCTGTTTCTCCCATTCCAGCTACTGCTTGTTCTATCCTTCTCATTTGATTTATAGATGCTGCAACGGACTCGTAACCATATCCCTGTGCCCCTAACCCCTCTACTCCTGGTTCAGGTAGTAATGCGAAGTAATCAGAACTTACCCATTTATGGCCACGAGTAGTACAATGAGTAATGCCCCTACGTTGATCATCATGTTCAGCTAAGTATGTTTCATCTCTCCCTTCAAAAAAGAATCTGATTCCTTGATCGTTGCTTCCTGCTCCTTGATCAGGGTAGCCTAATCCAGATTGTACATTTAGAATTCCACCCTTGTCAAAAGTAACTCTGCCGTCACTCCACATATACGCTTTTTTTCCATTAGTAAACTTTTGTATTTTCCCCTTAACACTAACTTCAGTAGGATTTAGACCAGTAATCCAGATAAGTTGATCAGTGTAATGGCAGCTGATGTAGACAAATGGATCAGTATTCTCACAAGTAAACCAATTCTGAAAATTAGAATTTCGATAATCTCGTGGTTCTATCATGCTTGCGTTTCCTATTGCAAAATCTCCAAAAGCACCATTATCATATTCTAGCTTTAACCTCTTTGCTCTAGGATCAAAACGTTTATGGTACTCTATACCTACAAAAAGCCCTTTTTCTTGTGCAAGCTTTTCAATTTCAAGTGTTTGAGAATGCTTTAGTACAAGAGGCTTAACACAAAGTACGTGTTGATCGTGATTCAAAGCTTCCATTACAGCCCCATAATGTAGTTGGTCAGGCAAAGCAACAACAACAGCTTGTCTAGGTTTCATTTCAGCAAGTGCTTCTTTGTAAAGGTCAGGATGATTTCCCTTCTCATTGAGAAGAGGGAAAGGGTCAAATCCTTGTCCAGGAAAAGCATTCTTAAGACGAGTGCTATCAACTAAATCTTTAAGTGGATCACTATTAAGCGCAGAAATAGATATATTACTAACTTCACCTTTCCTCTGCATATGATATATTGAAGGTAGTATCTGATCATTAGTGATCATACCTCCGCCTATAATTAAAACATCAATTGACTTAACCATGTTTCATCCCCCCAGTTAAATAACTATTTTTAAATAGTAAAATAAGGTTTAGTTTAAAAATCTTCTTATAGAATTATATCTTTCTTCTCATCTCAATCTTATAATCAAAGAATGTTTTTTTCTTGTAAAAGGAATGTGCTGGTGTGTTATCAGCATATAGTCCTACTGAAATATATTTTAGTCCTTTTTTTCTAAACCATTTTATGCTCTCTTTCATTAACTTTGAACCAATACTTTTTCCCCTAAGTTTTTTTCTTATAAATAAATCAGCAATATATCCTATTTTTTTGATCTTAAAGATTGGAATTTCGCCTTTTATTATTAAAAGAGTAAACCCAAGAAGTTCATTATCATTCTCTGCAACAAGTATGACGCCTTTTTTTGATTTAATCAGCTTTTGGGTGTGTACTTTGTAGTTATTAGCTGCTTTCGCTTTTCTTAAGGTGTATGATTTAAGTCTTTTATTTCTCTTAAGAACAATATCATCATGATCATTCATGAATTCTTTCCATAAATCCACAATTCTGGGTACATCTCGAAGACTAGCTTTTCTTATTAATGTCATATAAAACTTATAAAGTAGATTTCTATAAAAAATTATCTACTTACAATCCAAAACTATCTGAGAATTCTTTAATCTTCTTGAACTCTTGAGTGTAACTAATTCCCTTATCTGTTATTGTGTACATCTTCTTGCCCTTAACTTCTGTTTCAAGCATCATGCCCTTATTCATTAACTCATTAACATATTCAAGCATCTTCTTATAGGATAAGTTTGACTTATAAAGTAAGTGAGTAGGCTTTATCTTTCCTCCTTTTTCTTGTATTGCCCTCAATATATCATGTATTATCTCTATCTTTGTTCTTCTCACACTCATTTTTTAAATAGCATGTTTAAGATGGCAAGCAATAAAATCAAATAGCCAACTAATTGTATGCTTTCACCTATAACATAAAAATGCTCCACTAAACCATCAAAAATGAAAAATATCTGGCTTAAAAATATAGCTAAAAAAGAATACATCACCATCTTAGCATTTTTAGATTTTACCTTTAGGTAATTTCTCCTATAATTTAAGAATAAAATACCCAACATTAGGAGTAAAGTAATATGAAAGACTATGTATGAAACACTTACAAATGTTGTTGAGATTATAAGGAAGTATATGAATAAAGCGATTATCTTTTTATCCTTGATCTTTAAAGAAACCATAAGCAGGATAAGGAATGCAAACAGCATAAGAAATCTTGCAATAGATATCCCAAACTGATTAATCCAAGTAACAGGTTGTATTATATTAGAAGTAACTGTAACTAAGCCAATAGTCTTTACCTTTAACTCCTTAGAATAAACAGGAGTTGTAGCTAATATCTTACTAATAAATGCTACTGCTATAAAGAAGAATGAAGCTGAAAAATAGAAGAATTTCTTCTGTGAAGTGTACCTATATGCCCTATAAGCAAAAAAACATATCAAAAGGCCAACAACTACCGAGACTAGATCAAACACGTAGTCTATACCATAGAACCAGGTAGGGCCCACCACATATGCCATACTATCTAAACAGCGTTTACCCTTTATAAACTTTATGGATTGTTGTTCTTTACCGGCATTTCATAATGTATTAATAAAGGCTTAACTATAAGATATACTATAAGCATACAATGGTTTTGGTTCACCTCTTTTCCAAAAGCATTGGTCCCGCTTAAAAAACTAAACACCTCTTTTCAAGGCAAAGGCCCCTCGTCTAGTCCCCCTAGATCCCCTTTGCCTTTTTTTTCTTATTATCATTTTTATGATTACATAATTTCCAAAAAGCTAACAAAAATGAAAACAATCAAGACGGGACCGGGCTTGGAGAATGGTTTGCATAACCTTTTTCTAATCTGCCTAAGTTTGCAAGATAAGACAAACCTACATATCCCACTTCCGCACCTATAGCTGCACCAGCTCCAATTAAGGCAGGTGAAAGACCAGTATACATTGTACCCAGATAAGCAAGGGGCCCTCCGATAAATAGGTGCCCAATGTAAGGTAGAATCTTTCTTGTATGTATGCCGGCTAAATCTTTTATATTTTGGTATATGCCTCTATCTCTATGTTGGATATACCATGGAATGCTAAAACCGATAATATGGCCTAAGATATCCCCTACAACAGCACCAACTACTGTCCCAATTGGACCTAAAGCTGAACCAATTGTTGCTCCTACAGCAGCTCCACCAACAGATACTCCTGAATCGAAGATTGTATCTAAGACAAATCTCTTCTTTTCAGTTTCCTCATTTACTGTATCATCTATGGCCATTATTTCTCCAGTAAGTATTGATTCTATATAAAACTTTTCAATATTTAGCTACTTAATAAAAGTAACATACCCTAAAAACATAAAGCTTATATATGAGTTAGGTATACCTAACTTTCTATGGAGCAAAAATCAACAGAAGATTACCTAAGGGCTATGTTCTATCTCTACGAAAAGGAAGGGGATGAAGTTAAAGGATTAAGATCAGTTGATGTAGCTAAAGAGCTTAACATCTCCAAGCCAAGCGTCTCAGAAATGGTAAGAAAATTTGTAGAAAGGGGTTTTGTAAAGGCAAGCCCCTATTCAAACATATTTTTCACAAAAAAAGGGTTAAAAGAAGCCAGAAGGGTTATGCACAACCACAGAGTCATAGAAGTTTTTCTCAAAAATATTCTAGATTATGATACAAATAAAGTCCATGAGGAAGCCCATAGGTTAGAGCATGCTTTTTCAGAAGAATCGATAGGAAGATTGGATAAATTTCTGAATAACCCTAAGGTATCGCCGCATGGGATGAAAATACCTCATGAAAAATAAAAGAGGCAATGAATATGAGAAAAACATTAGATAAGCTAAGCAAGAGCCAAAGCGGAGTAATTGTTTCTATAAAAGGAAAAGGAAGCGTACATAAGCGCCTTCTTGATATGGGCCTTGTAAAAAATTCCATGGTAAAGGTTGAAAGAATAGCCCCCTTAGGGGATCCTATAGAAATAAAAGTAAAAGGCTATTCATTATCATTAAGGAAAGAAGAGGCTAAGAATATAACTATCGATGTAAAATGATGCCTTTATCAATGGTTACGGAAGGAGAAGAAGTTACAATCTGCTGTGTAAACTGTGGATTTGGATTAAAAAGGAGGCTGTGTGATCTAGCGCTATATGATGGAACAAAAGTAAAAGTTGTGAAAAATGATGTTGCAGGGCCAATTATCCTAAAAGTCAAAGATTCAAAACTCGTCCTTGGAAGAGGGCAGGCGCATAAAATCATGGTTGAAAACGTTGGAGGAAATAAAGATGACTAAAACGATTAGAATTGCATTGGCAGGCAATCCCAACTGCGGGAAAACTACGCTGTTTAATAACCTTACCGGAATGAGGCAGCATGTGGGCAACTGGCCAGGCAAAACAGTAGAGAAAAAAGACGGAACATTTACCTATAAGGGAACCAGTATAAATATTATAGACCTGCCGGGCACATACAGCCTGACTGCTTATTCAATTGAAGAGCTTATTGCAAGGGACTACATCGTAGATGAAAATCCAGATATTGTAATTAATATATTAGATGCCTCAAACCTTGAGAGAAACCTCTATTTAACAATCCAGTTGATAGAGCTCGGGGCTAATGTTGTTGTTGCCCTGAACATGAACAAGTTTGCCAATAAGAAAGAACTAAAGATAAATGCAGAAAAACTGTCTCAGTTGCTGGGCGTTCCGGTTATCAAGGTAGAAGCTATTGACAAGACAGGGAAAGAAGAATTACTTAAGTCAATTATTAAAGCCCATCAGGAAGCAAAGAAGGCCAGGAATAAAATAACCTATGGCGCGGAAATAGAAGAGCACATTACCCAGCTTGAAAATATAGTAAAGAACTCTATTTCAATCAAAAAAAACCTGACACCAAAGTGGATTGCCCTTAAACTGCTTGAAAAAGACAAGCAGGTCATTGAAAAGATTTCTATGCTAAAGAACGGCAAAGATGTCCTGAAAAAAGCAGAAGGGATACAAAAGCATCTGATTCAGGTTTTTGGGGAAGATGTTGATGCTGCAATTGCTGATTCCAGATATGGCTTTATAGCAGGGCTTACTGCAGAATCTGTTGAAAAACCAAGAATTGATAAGATCACCAGATCAGATTATATCGATAAAGTTGTAACGAACAGGTTTCTTGGAATACCGATTTTCCTCGCTGTGATGTATCTGATGTTCCAGATTACATTTTCTGTTGCAGCACCCCTGATGGGATGGATTGACGGATTTTTCGGATTTCTGGCAGAACATCTTACTAATATCATTTCAGCATTAAATGGCCCGGAATGGCTGGTATCTTTAGTTGCTGACGGCATTATAGGGGGGGTTGGATCAGTAATAATATTCCTGCCAAATATACTGCTCCTGTTCCTGATAATCTCTTTTCTTGAAGATTCGGGGTACATGGCAAGGGCAGCATTCATAATGGATAAGGTAATGCATAAGATAGGGCTGCACGGCAAGTCATTCATACCTATGCTGCTGGGCTTTGGCTGCAATGTTCCTGCAATCATGGCTACGAGAACGCTTGAAAGCAAAAAAGACAGGATACTGACTATTTTAATTAATCCTTTCATGTCATGCGGCGCAAGGCTTCCTGTTTACATCCTGTTTGTCTCTGCATTCTTCACTAGGAATCAGGGGATGGTGATATTCTCATTGTATCTCCTTGGAATCCTAGTGGCAATCTTTATGGGCCTGATATTCAAAAAGACGCTGCTTAAGGGCCTTTCATCACCATTTGTCATGGAACTTCCCCCTTACAGGCTCCCCACAATAAAAGGCACATTAATCCACATGTGGGAAAGAGGAAAAGTATTCATGATAAAAGCAGGAACAATAATCTTCTCAGTGGTACTGGTGATATGGTTCCTTGGCAGTGTTCCGTTTGGGGTTGAATACGGCTCTGAGCAGAGTGTTATAGGCATGATTGGAAAAGCCATCTCACCCGTGTTCCAGCCTCTCGGGTTTGGTACATGGCAGGCCTCTGTTGCATTAATATTCGGGGTTCTGGCCAAAGAAGTGGTTGTAGGAACATTAGGAACCTTGTATGGAGTAGCGGAAGGGGGGCTCGGACAGGTATTAGCGCAAACATTCACCCCATTAACAGCATATGCATTCATGGTATTTACACTGCTGTATGTTCCGTGTGCAGCAGCACTGGCAGCAATAAAGCGCGAAACAAACTCATGGGGATGGATGTGGTTCTCAGCAGTTTACTTAACTGCTGTTGCATGGATTGGCGCATTTATAGTCTATCAGGGGGGCCTCTTACTGGGGCTGGGATAAAATGATATCCAATCTTATTTTTTATTTTATCGGGATTTTGGGAATTTATTTGCTGTATAGGACAATAAAAAATTCATTTAAAACTCCTGAGAAATGTGTATGTTGTTCGATGAAGAATTCTTGCAGTGTTTCTTCATCTGAAATAGGCTGCATAAAATAAATTCACACGCCGCAAGTCAGATGGCTTAGTGTGAACTTTATTGATTGAAATAAATACATAAATAAAAATCAAAATTTATCTGCATCTTTCATAACTTTCAGAGCAACACCTAAACCGGCTTCTTTTTCAATGTTCCTTGCCAAATTCCCAATTTTTCCTGTTTTAAGGATTTTCATTTTTTCTTTTTTGTAAAAAATTTAAGTGCCGGACAGCAGATGCTGCCCTGCTTGCAATGCAGACATGCTAGCTTTCCGTAAAGAATTGGGTTTACAGCAAACCATGAGAGAACAGGATAGATCACAGCAATTAAGATTAGAAGATTAAAGCCTCTTGATATGAGGAGAGCTATTCCTACAACTAAAGGAATTAGAGTTACAAGAACTTGTGGAATAAAATCCTTAAAACCAAGCTCTCTTTCACAGAATTTTTTAGGATCTCCTTTTTTGAAAAACATTACAGCTATTGCCCCCTTGCCAAATGCGCATTTCTTGCCATAATAACAACAATGGATGCATCCTTCCTTAAAATAATGGAATTCAAGAATTATGATATATACCGCATATAAAATCCCTGTAATTAAACTCAACTTGAACAGTATATACGCTCCTGCAGCATAAACAGCAAGCATTAGAATATTGGCAATGATAACAATCCATAAAGGATAGCTGCCATATATTTTTGGATTTTTCATCTTCTTTTCTATAGAGGTTTGCATTTTAAATGGCCCTTGGTTTCTTCACTAATCTTCCAGATTTTTGAATTGTTTATCTTTGATTTTGTTTTATTTCTGGGCTGGTGGCCATCTTCAATGATCAAATAGCCGCCTCTTTTCAATAAGCGATGTAATTCTTTCAGAAATAAATCTGGTTCTTTAATCATATGAAACATATCTAATGCATAGATTACATCAGCAGCATGCTCATCAATACTGCAGAAATACCCTTTTGTTAATATTGGCTCAACATTTTTCAGATTGTATTTTTCTATTCTCTTTTTTACTGATTCTATTGCCAATTTATGTATATCTGCCGCATATACCCTGCCCCTTCCCCCAACCAATTGGGATGCTCTCTTCAAATACCTTCCTGGGCCGCACCCATAGTCTATTACAGTAAAACCTTCTTTAATGCCAAAATAGTCAATTCGCTTGTCAACAGAAGAAAAAATATCACAGATTTTGAAGATAAAAGACATCATTCTAAAGGCTATGTCCGGCATTCTTTCCCTTTCATTACCGCAAAATATTTTTTTAAAATTCATATTCAAAATCTCATAATAATGAATCATATCACAACTAACACTATTGTCCAAACAGCAACATTATTCAGCACCCCATATCCATCTTGTATCAGGATAACGGTATCTTTTCCTGCCGGGGGTTTTCTCTCTCAACTCAGCCAACATTTACTCTGCCTCTTTCTTCAAAGTATTCTCAAATCTTCACTGCTCTTAATAATTTCACAACCCTCTTCTCATCAATTTCCTTTAAATGATTAATCTCAATATGCTTCATTGTATATGGCATCATTGAAACAAGTTTATCAAATCTTCATGCAGATAAATTTTATTTATTTTTCCTACAACTTTCTTGGTTATAATGCCCTTGTTTATTAACCTAACAAGCAACCTTGATGTCTTAACCTTATTTATGCCGGTTTCTTCAATTAATCTTGATTGGTTTATCCCTCCATTACTCTTTATTAATGCCTCAATTACTGTTCTCTCATCATAATTTAAGAATTTCAAGGTTAGGTTTACGTCTTGAGTATGCACTTTTCTTTCTTTGATAAATTTTGATGATAGGAGGTAATAGCTTAATGATCCCACAAAAACACCAAGTGAAGACAAAAACAGTATCATCATTGGTATTGGTACGATACATGTACATGCCATTCCCTGATTGATAACATTAGACACATAGTGTGAAATAAAAGAAACAACAAATATAAATCCGGCTAATATAGTAACAACCAGCCAAATATCCCTAAAAATCCTTTTTTCACTATAGTTTGATAGTTTCATTTTCTGAAACAAACATTTATATATAGTTTCATTTTTAAATATATGTTGTTTATAAAACTTTTGTTGAAAAAGAGAGCAGTTAACAATGAATAAAAGATTTATCATACCTTTATTATTGGTTTTTTTAGCTATGCCCATAGTATTAGCTCAAGATCAGGTTGATTTGTACCTATTCTATGGAAAAACCTGCCCTCACTGCGCAGTGGAGATAAGGTTCTTAAACTCAATAGAAGATAAATATCCGGAATTAGTCATTAACGAATTTGAGATTTCTTCAAAAGAGAATGCTATTTTATTTTCGGTAATGTGTGAAGCTTACGGCACAAAGCCAATGGGCGTTCCAATGACTTTCATTGGAGAAGATTACTGGTCTGGCTTTGGCGGGCCATTAGTGGTGGAACTGGAGAATAAGATAAGGAACTGTATTGAGAATGGATGCGCTGATCCGGGTTCGAAGGTGGGCTTAGCTAAAGAAAAAGTAGAAATTGCTGTCAAAAGCGAGGAGCAGGCGGTAGAAATCTCAAAAAAGAATAAGCTTGTGCAGGAATTGTTAGAAGAAGACGATGATTCAAAGCCAATTGTTGATTATATAAACTCGAATTATATTGTAAAATGGGAAACCGGAACAAAAAATATAGAGGTTTATGTTAACAGGGCTTCAGGGGAGATAACACAGGTTTTACAGCAAGGCTTAAACAAGGTTGTTACTAATGAGAATCAAACAGAACAAAAAATTACTGCTAAAAATCCTGAGATAGATGTTCCCTTGATTGGTAAAATCGATGTTTCTAAAATAGGCTTACCATTATTCACTTTGGTCATAGCATTTGTTGATGGCTTTAATCCCTGCACTATGTGGGTTTTATCTTTTTTGCTTGTGCTGTTAATCCATCTTCAGAACAGAAAAAAAATATTTATAGTGGGGTCAGTATTCCTGCTTGTTGTGTATATCATTTATTTCCTGTTTATGGCTGCCTGGCTGAACCTTTTCCTTTATCTTGGGTATGTTGACATAATAAGGATTATTATAGCTTCAATTGCTATTGCTGCAGGATTGATCAATATGAAGGATTTCTTTTGGTTTAAAAGAGGTATTTCTTTGAGCATTCCAGATCGCTTTAAGCCCAGATTATTTGAAAAGATGAGGAATATTGTAAAAGAAGAATCCCTGGTCCTGACTGTTATTGGAACGATTATACTAGCTTCTTTTGCAAGCCTGATAGAATTGCCATGCACTTCGGGATTCCCTGCGATTTATGTAAGAATATTAACTCTGCAGGGATTGGAAGGTATTAGTTATTACTCCCATATATTGCTTTACTGCCTTATTTACATAATGCCGTTAACAGTTGTTATAGCATTATTTGCGTTCTTTATGAAAGGGGAGAAAATGTCTGAAAAAGTAGGCAAAATACTAAAGTTGATAGGTGGGCTAATCATGCTGATTTTGGGGCTGCTGCTGTTGATAAGCCCAAATCTGCTAATGTTTGCCTAAATAATATTAATGAGTGAAAAAATGCAAGATATGAATGAAACATTAAGGGATGGAGAAATTGACAAAACTTAAGTTTAGCCTTTAATAAAGAAAAAGAAGGTGCAGATATGAAAATAATATACAACAAAATCTTTTTAGAGCATGACACAGGGATGCATCCTGAGAACAAGAAAAGATTAGAGTCTTTAGATAAACTGCCTGAAACTAAGGTAGAGAACGGAGAGAAGTATCTTTCTCTTGTGCATTCAAAGAAATATATCCAGCATGTTAAAGATTTCTGCAAAAAAAATGGGGGGAATCTTGACAGAGACACTATTGTATCTCCAAAAAGCTACGAAGCTGCAATCTATGCTGTTGGTGCAACAGTTATGGCCTCAAGAACAAATGATTTTGCTTTAGTTCGGCCACCAGGACATCATGCTTTTCCAGACAGATCAAGTGGTTTTTGTATCTTCAATAATATAGCAATTGCAACTCAAAAACTAGTTAATGAAGGTAAGAAAGTTCTTATATTTGATTTTGATGCTCATTTAGGGGATGGTACAGTTGATTTTTTCTATAAATCAGACAAAGTATTATATTGGTCTTTGCATCAGTTTCCTGCATTCCCTGGAGGCGGCAATGTGAATGAAATAGGTGAGGGAAAAGGCAAGGGATATACAATAAATGTTCCTTTGCCGCCAGGCAGCGGCGATGATATCTATATGCGCGCTGTAGAGAATTTTATGCCAATTGTTGAGCAGTTTAAGCCAGATCATATTGCTGTATCTGCTGGATTTGATGCGCATGTTCATGACTTACTGCTTGATTTAAGGTTAAGCGCAAATACATACTACAAACTAGGCAAAATGCTTAGCAACTTCAAAAATGTTTTTGCAACCTTAGAAGGCGGCTATAATGTTGAGCTGTTTCCAAAATGCCTTTACAATTTTCTTGATGGAATAAACAAAAAGAATATTAGATTCAAAGACCAAAATACCGATTCAAGGATAATAGCAATAGATGAGTTTGAAGCAAGAATGTACCAATTAGAGAAAAACTTAAAAGAGTTTTGGAAAATATAAATTAAAAGATAAAAATGGGTGTTGACAAACTAGATAGGATTTTCAAAGCAAAGACAATTGCAGTAATTGGAGCAACCAGTAAAAAGGAAAAAGTTGGATATGCCCTAGTGAAGAATCTTATTGGCAGTGAGTATGATGGCATAGTTTATCCTATTAATCCTAAAAGAAATAGTGTTCAGGGAGTTAAAGCTTATCCTTCCATCAAAGATGTTCCTGATAAAATAGATTTAGCAGTCATAGCTACTCCTGCAAGAACAGTTCCCTCAGTTGTTAAAGAATGTGGTAAAGCAGGAGTGGGGGGTATTGTAGTCATATCTGCTGGCTTTAAAGAAATTGGAAAAGAAGGGGAGTTAATGTGTGATGATATTGTAAAGACTGCTCGAAAATATGGTATGAGGGTTATTGGACCGAATTGCTTAGGCTTTATGAAGCCATCTATGAATCTAAATGCAAGTTTTGCTAATAAAATGGCCTTACCTGGAAAGATTGCTTTCATATCCCAAAGCGGAGCATTAGGAACTGCTATTCTTGACTGGAGCGTAAAAGAGAATGTTGGTTTTAGTCATTTTGTATCTATTGGTTCAATGGCTGATGTTGGTTTTCATGATTTAATAGACTATTTTGGAAACGACCCCCACACTTCAAGTATAGTAATATATATGGAATCATTGGGAAATACAAGGAAGTTTATGAGTGCTGCAAGAGCATTTGCAAGAACAAAGCCAATAATTGTTTTAAAGGTTGGAAAGAGTTCTGAGGGCTCGAAAGCTGCTATGTCCCATACAGGAAGCCTTACTGGAAACGATGCAGTATTTGATGCTGTTTTTAGAAGAGCAGGGATTATAAGGGTTGATAGCATTGGACAGCTGTTTAATTCTGCCCAGACATTGGCCATGCAGCCAAGGCCTGCAGGAAAAAGGCTTGCAATTGTAACTAACGCAGGGGGCCCAGGAATAATCGCTACTGATGCTTTAATGGAACAGGGTGGTGAGCTGGCAAAACTTTCTCCTGAAACAATAAAGAAACTCAATGAAGTATTGCCTGCAGAATGGAGTAAATCAAATCCAGTTGATGTACTGGGCGATGCAGATGCTGAAAAATACAAACATGCTGTAGAATTATGTATCAATGATAAAAATGTAGATGGTGTTCTGGTTATATTAACACCGCAAGCCATGACAGATCCTGTTAAAACCGCTGAGGATATAGTTGCTCTACAGAATAAAAACCTAAAAACCATACTCGCCTCCTGGATGGGAGAAGAGGATGTACAAGAAGGAAAAGTAATATTAGAGAAAGGAAGCATCCCAGTATATAACATCCCAGAAAACGCCGTAAGGAGTTTTATGATTATGCACCAGTATTCAAGAAATCTTGAAGCATTGTATGAAACTCCTGCAACCATACCTCATGCTTTCGTGCCAAAAACCAAAGAGAACAAAGAATTAATTAGTAGGATAATAAAAGAAGGAAGGTATGTTTTAGATGAATCTGAGTGTAAAAAACTATTAGCTAATTATGATATCCCCATTGTGAGGTGTGGAGCAGCAAAAACAAAACAGGAAGCTGTCAAACTTGCTTCAGATATAGGTTTTCCGGTTGCTGTTAAGATATTATCACCAGATATTCTCCATAAAACAGATGTGGGCGGTGTAAAGCTTAATGTAAAATCTAAAAAGGAAGTCGAAGAAGCTTATGAAGGGATCATGAGATCTGTAAAGAAAAATATGCCTAAAGCAAAGAAAAGGGGAGTATGTGTTTCTGCTATGGTTTCAAAAAAATATGAGTTGCTGATTGGCTCAAAGAAAGATCAATTATTTGGTCCGACAATCGTTTTTGGCATGGGTGGTGTTGCTGTAGAGGTCTTTAAAGATACCAACATAGGTTTGCCGCCATTGAATATGGCTCTTGCTATGCAGTTGATTGAGGAAACAAAAATCTATAAGCTTCTTAAAGGCTACAGGGGAATGAATGGGGTAGATATTGCATCCATACAATTTTTGTTATATAAGTTTGCATACCTGGTTATGGATTTTCCTGAAATAAAGGAAGTTGATATTAATCCATTTGCAGTTGATGAAGAAGGTGGGGTTGTTATTGACGCAAAAGTTATACTAGATGAAACGGTTGCTGGTAAAAAGTCCAAACCTTATTCACACATGGTCATTTCTCCTTATCCAAAAGAATATGAAACAACATTCAAGATGAAGAACGGCAAAGTGGCTTTATTAAGGCCTATAAGGCCAGAAGACGAACCCCTTGAAGGAGAAATGTTTACCAGATTCTCAGAGCAAACACAAAGATTTAGATTTTTCCAACTTATTAAAGATATAACCCACCAAATGCTCGTAAGATACACTCAAAATGACTATGATAGGGAAATTGCTATAATTGCAGAAGTCGAAGAAAAAGGCAAGAAGATGATGGCAGGAGTAGTAAGATTGATTGCCGACTCATACAATGAAATAGCAGAATTTGCTATTGTTGTAGCGGATCCGTGGCAGAATTTGGGCCTTGGTAATAAATTTTCGGGCTATATTCTTGAGATTGCGCGGAAAAGGGGAATAAAGAAAATATATGCGGATTTTTTAAAAGATAATGAGATAATGCACCGCATGTTTAAGAAAAGGGGATTTAAGATAACTGATGAAGAAGAAAGCTACCATGCCGAGCTAGAGCTTTGAAAATAATTACTTCACATATCCCTTAACCAATAATTTTCCCAATAAAGTCAAAGATATCTTTATCCTTCCTTTCCATTCATCTGCCGTTACAAGACCCATCTCTTTTAATCCCTCTGACTTAAGGTTCCCATTTACATGGTAAGAAACCAAAGGCAAAGACATGCCTAACTTCTTGCTTAATTCTTCCAATGAAGCACAACACTGTTTGTTCTTATGAAGAAACTTCAATAACTCCATCTTTTTATCAGTCAGGATTTTATAATAAGAGAATTTCAGAATAGGCATTAAAGTGACATTGTTATCGCTAACTGTGAATGCTCTTAGGCCATTAACAAATGCCGCACTACATAAGGCACATTTATTCGCTCCAGCATCTCCTGAAGCTGCATTGATTATAAGGTTTTTATCACCTTCTAACTCTTTTATATCCTTTACAGCTTCGAACATAGATTCCCATGGGTTGCCTTGCACTTGTTTTATCTGGACAGGAATCTTAAATTTTTCAAGGTCCTTCTTGGTTTTCTCCGCGAGATCAAGTTGATCCCCTGAAGTTATCAAAATAATTCTTTTAGTAGGGAACTCCCTAATACCTACAAACAAAGAGTCCATATTCTCCCCTACAGCAGCTATTACAGTATGTGTCATTTTACATCACCCTATATTAGCCAGATGTTTTAATATTTAAACTTTTTGTTTAATAACTAAAGATCAGGTTATTATTAACGATTTCACTTAGTTATTTAGATAGAAAAATGAATAAAAAAACTGATAAATTATGTGATACATGCAATTGCAAAGCAGGAAACCTAGGCCATCTATGTGACCCTAAGGTTAATAAGAAAGTATATGTTTGTGCTGATTGCGGCATAATAGCAACAGAGAAAGGCCTACTTTGCAAGCCTAAGATATTAAAGCTAAAATAAGAAAAAGACAAAGTATTGATATAAATTGTTTGTCTTTTTCAACTTAGCAGCGGAATTGGATAAGCAACAATTGATGTCCGTTGCTAAATAGGGAAAAATATAAAAACTCTGCTGCTTAGCAAAAATGAAGGGGGTGAAAAGAATTGTAAATGTAAAAAACTCAGATGAAAAATATAAGTGTAATATCTGTGGTAATGAAGTCACAGTTACTGCTGTAGGTGGTGGCGAATTGGTTTGCTGCAACCAACCAATGGAATTGATGAAATAAAAGAGGGAATATAATGGAAGAGACGAAAGAATGTTATGAATTTTCAGGAACAAAAGTATGTAAAGTATGTGAATGTAAAGATGGATCATGTAAGTGTGAAACTACAATTGATGATGAGAAATAAGGGTGATTATATATGGAAATGAAAGAAGCACTTAATGTTGCACTAGAATATGAAAAGAAGGGGCATAAACTATATAGTGAAGCAACAAACAATACAAAAAATCCAGTTGTGGCAAAAACGTTTAAGTATCTTGCAGACCAAGAGCTTATCCACATAGAAGAGATAAATGAATACATTGAACAACTAGACAACGGCCACAAAGTTGAACCGAAAGGAGATACAGTAGAAGAGACAAAGAATTTCTTCTCAACAACCACTCATGAATTCAAGGAAAAAACAGAGCTTAGTGAAGATGATATAAAAGTTCATGAGTTAGGCATGGAACTAGAACAAAAAGCATACGACTTCTATAAAGAACAATACAATACAACAAAAGATGAAGAAGCAAAGAAATTCTTCAAATTCCTTATGGAACAGGAGAATGTACATTATGAACTTATAAGGAAAGCTTATGATTATATTAAGGATCCAGTAGGATTCTACTCAGAAGAAGAAGGATGGAGTTTAGATGGAGGTTAAAAATGTCAGAAGAAAATCTGTTTTTACAAATAAATAAAGCAAAAGATCCAAATAATATGAATGATCTAGAGAAAAAACATTTGCCAGTAATCGATTGCCCAGATTCTGTAAAGAAGGGTGAACCTTTCGAGATTACAATAGAGGTTGGAAAGCTACTTAAGCACCCAAACGAAAATGTCC
>JAYEIZ010000220.1:0-9603 GCA_034660355.1 Nanobdellota archaeon | reverse complement strand
CTAAAACCAAAACCTTCTGCAATTGGAAGAACAGCAATTGCATTTGTATACAACATTTTAGCATATCTTCCCTCTTTTGGTGGATCAGTGAAAAGAGCTCTTAAGTCAATATACCCATCAGACCCTTCTCCATCAATTACCTGTAATATATTTGAGGCAGTACAACATTCACCACCAGTTGGGTCTACATTTTGCACTTGCTTCTCTAACCCATATCTTACTAAGCTTGTTTGAAACGCTTCTATGCCTTTTCTGAAATTAAACTTATAGTCTGCCACTAAGAATGTAAGATCCCTGCCGTAAATTGAAGTCTCTTGTTCACTAGTTAGGCCACCTACAAGTGATTTTTCTTTTCCTAAAAATGCCATGGGTGTTATTTTACCGTCTGGCCCTACAATTGTGATAGAACTATAGATTTCGTCGTTATAGAAATGATAGACTGCAGTAGCGATTGGATGTAATGGGTCATTTCCATCCACCAGTGCAAGAGTAATACCTGCCTGAGGATTGAATATTCTTGGGTTTCTATTTGTCATCCTTTGTTGTGCTCTGTGCCTTACAGCATTTGCAAAATTATCACTTCCTTCAATAGGGTTGCTTAAAATATAATGCTGCATTTTTGGATCTACAACACGTTCAGGAGAATGCTCCATCCTTCTTGCTACACTTAATCCAACTTGACCCTCTAATAACTCAACCCTAGGCCGTATTTCTTCGTTTGTTATTCCTTCAACAATGAGGTCAATCGGGTATTTTTGATGATGCTTAGCATGTTCTGACATTTCTGTTAACCGAATTAATTGATCAGGATTCTCGTTTAGGCTTAATTTTATACACCTTTGACCAATTTCCGCAGCTGCTTCAACAAGTAAAGAATGAGCAACAATCCTTATATCATTAGATACAATTTTTTTCTTAGGTTCTTCTGCTATTTTAACCACCCCCGCTCTTAGGGTTAAGGAATACTATAGTTTATTTAAACATTTCGATGTTTTTACTACATTTTAGTAAAAACTATTTATTCTGAAACAATACGTAATAATCACGAAGGCTATTTATATTTAATCACAAAGGAATATATTGTTCACTAGTGTTTTGTAGAATTAGCTAATATCTTTTATATTTATTATTTTTATATCTTCTTCTATTCTTGGGCATGCTGTGTTTACCCATGCACCTATGAAAGGGAAGTTTTCTAATTGTGCGTAGTCAACTGTTTCTGCCATAAAAGTGTAGAATTTCTTGTTAAGGTATTTCTTTTCTAATTTCTCTAGTTTTTTTATATCATAATACTGGCCAGGTTTTGTGCTTACTAAGATGCCTATGTTTTCTGCACTTAGGAATTTTAATAAAGCTCCTTTTTTTCTTTTTTTGTAACTTTCTATGTCTTGCTCCTTTATCTTAGAGAAATTATTATTTAAGGGGTTAAATGTAAAAACAGGTTTTTTTGTTGCAAGAGCAACTGCTAAAGGATGGAAACTACCATCTCCAACATATAAGAAAGCATTAACCTTAGATTCTGTCTTCTCTGCTGGTTTTGCATTGCATCCTAAGATCTGCCCTGCTATAACTGAGTCTTTTAATTGTTTTTTTATTGATTCTAATGAATCTATGAATTGAATGGAACTTACTAGTCCTATTTTGTTAGGTAGTTTTTCAACTACTTCTTTAGTTAGTTTTATTGGTTTAGTATATTTTGCTTCTATGAATAATTTTTTCATATTAATTATGAATAATAGTTTGTTTTTAAGGTTTTTGTTATAATGAAAGAATGCAGCCATTCATGGCGGCAGACGGATTTTTTCTACAAAAAAATCCTACCGACCACCCCGTAAGGGACAACCCCCCCGGTCGGTCTGCGCCATGGCTGGATTTTTCTAAAAAACGAATATTTTATATAGGAAAAGTATAGAGAAAGAAGTTATGGCAGAGCTGAAGAAGATACTAAATTTCCCAACAATACTTCTTATTACCATAAATTCAATAATGGGTACTGGAATATATTTTTTGCCTGCAGTTGGAGCCAGGTATTCAGGGAATATGTCGATTATTTCCTGGGTGATAATGAGTGTTATTGCAATCTATATATCAATGTGTTTTGCAGAACTTGTCTCGATGTTTCCAAAAGCAGGAGGGGTTTATGAATATTCAAAACAAGCTTATGGAAGGTTTACTTCTTTTATCATAGGATGGATCACTTTAATCGCAGGAAATGTTACAATAGCTATGCTCATTGTGGGAGCGATACAATACCTACTTCCATATCCCTTGCCCTTGCAAAAGACTATCCTTTCGCTATTCTTCATATTTGTATTCAATTATATTGCATTTAGAGGAATGAAAACCTCTTCTTTTATGCTTGTAACATTCTCAATAATTACATTAACAGCAGTATTTTCGCTGATAATACCCGGATTATTACATATGGAGCGTTCAAACTTCTCGCCCTTCTTTATCTTCCCTGTTTCAGCTATCTTTGTCACATTATACTTTATCCAGGAAACATTTTTTGGATGGGAGTCTGCAGCATTCTTAGCAGAAGAGACAAAGAATCCTGAGAAGATAATGCCTAAAGCAATGATTATAGGTACTGTATGTATCGCTATAATCTCTTTATTGTTTGTAACAACGTCTCTCGGCAATATTGCATGGCAAACCTTTTCAGTATCAACTGCACCACTATCAGATTTAGGAGGTTTTCATTTTGGTAGTCTTGGAAAAGATATATTTACCTTATGGGTTTTTGTAGCGATTATAGGAGCTGTTGCTTGTTGGGTTGTTTCTGCACCAAGATTGTTACTTGCTATGGCAAGAGATAGATTGTTCTTAACGCATTTTTCAGCAATACACCCAAAATATAATACTCCCTATAAATCAATTATCTTTCAAACAATTGTCACTTCTATACTGGTTATTATTGGAGTTGGAGCGTATAGAACATTACTCTTAATGCTGCTTCCATTTGTGTTAGTGATGTACATAGCAGTTTTACTTGCATTAGTCATCCTAAGATATAAAAAACCAGATCTAAAGCGGCCATTTAAGATGCCATTTGGCGTATCTGGCTCAATAGCTGTTATCCTTATTATATTATCTTTGCTCGTGATGTGGGTTGTTATGGAACACGAAGCTCTGAAACTTATTATTATGGCAGCTTCTCTAATTGCATTAGGGATACCAATATATTTCTTATTAGAGCTTTACTATAATCCAAAAGCAATAAGGAAAACTGATAACTTGCTGGCTTATCTGGTGTTGTGGACAGAGCGGATGGCTTTACCAATGAAGGCAAGAAGAAAGATATTAAAGCTACTGGGCAATATAAAAGGGAAGACAGTTTTAGAGTTTGGCTGCTCAGTTGGCACATTAACCATGCATCTAGCAGAAGAAGTCGGTAAAAACGGAAAGGTTTATGCAACAGACATATCAGAAAAAGATATTGCTATTGTTAATAAAAGGCTAGAGAAAGAAGGTCATAAGCATGTCAAGGTAATTCATGATATACAGCACCATAGCAGGATACACCCTGATGTTCCAAAAGTACATACAATTGTTTCAGTCGGTAACTTAGGTTATGCCAAAAATATAAAGAAGGTTTTAGATCACATGAACCAAAGGCTAAAGAAAGGATCTAAGATATGTTTAGTAGACTATGATAAATTCTTCGATATCATCCCTAATCAAGAATGGCTTGAGCATGATGATAAGATAAAGCAAATATTTACTAAATCTGGCTTTGATGTAAAAGTAGATAGAGTACAGGGTTTTGCATGGAAATATATATTTGTAGTTGGGAAGAAAGTTAAGAGTGTTTAATTACTTACTGAATTTTTATCTACTTCCGCTCTAAACCTGCGGTTTATCTACTAGAATCTGACTGCCTTTCTACCTCTAATTTTTTAGAAATTGCGTTAGAAGACCTGTCAAGCTTATAAGCATTAAGAATTTCTTCTGCTAAGCAGTTAACCATGGATTTCTTAGATCCAAATGATTTATGGTAAGCTCCCTGAGCCATCAGCCTTAGTGTAACATCAATCCTTCTTTGAGGAGCGCATTCAACAGATTTTGGATAACGAGCTCCGCCATATTCTATTGTTATGATCTCTTCTCTTGGAGCTGCATTTTCTAAAGCCTGTACAAAAACCTTGATTGGGTTTTCTTTAGTTTGCTTTTCAATAAGCTTCAATGTATCTTCAACTAAGTCATATACTGTGTGAGCCTTTCCGGTTATTTTATTAGAACTTTTGAAATGTTTCTTTCCTTTGTGGCCAGAAACCATCAGCTTGTTTATCAACCTTTCAACAATAAATATTTTTGACTTATGGAATTTATTTCCCTGGTAACGAGCACCTGTCTTAGGGACTATTTTGGGCTCTAATGTTATGTATTTTTGTAATCCCTGGTCTGCTACCTTAATTCCTTCTGTGCTCCATCTGTTAAAAGCTAATATTTCTACTGCCATTTTATTTTCTTGCTTTTTCTATTATCCCTTTTCTTAAAGCAACTAAGCTTTGATCATTAACCTTGATGACATGCCATCTAACTCCCGGAATGTCTCCTTTGGATTTACCCATTGCGCCACCAATACATTCTATTAATACTTCATCGTGCTCATCGATAAGTTTTGTTGCGCCGTCTCCCGGGCAGAAAGCTGTTATTTGCCTTCCATTCTTGATTAACTGAACTCTAACGCATTTTCTCATAGCTGAATTTGGCTGTTTAGCTTCAAACTGAACCTTTTCTAAGACAATGCCTTTAGCCTGAGAAGAACCTCTTAATGGGTCTGATTTCTCCTTTAACCTGTTAGTTCTTCTAGTATACCATTTATCATGCCATCTAGCTTTAGATCTCTTTTTCTTTAACTTATTGCCGGCGTTTAATCCTCTAGATTTGTTTGCCATTTATATAGAAAGTGTTTGTGATTAGTTTAAAAAGCTTACGGTTTTTAAAAATTAATGTAATGTTTAATCGACAAGGGTTTCATGCTTTTTACCAATTAGCACTAAGGGTTTCATGCTCCTTATCCTGATTCGTGAAATTATGAATTAAGGGTTATAAACCTCTCAAAAATGAATAAAAAAATAAAATTATTTCTTTATGAGCTTGAATATGTTTCCTGTCCTGAAGTAAGCGATAGTTCCAAGCCCCATAAGGAATAGTGTCAGTAAAATGCTGCTGTCAACATAGATGTTCCTTGTGCCTTTAGTAAGTGGAGCTATAGCAGCGCCTGTTATTCCACTCATCCCTTCACCTTCTTCTTCTTCAGTTTGTGTTGCTTCCTCTTGTTCAACTGTAAATGTTTCTAATTCTGCTTCTTCTGCAGCTGCCTCTGCTGCAGGCGCAACATAATGGAAACATACTCTTGTTTCAGGAGGTTTAGTTTGTGTTGTACCGCAATTATTTGCATCAGTACATGTTCTTGTTTGTACCCGGGTAGTTGGACATATTGTAGGAGCCCAATCATCACAAACCCACCTTTCATAGCAGGTATCGCTTCCTCTGCCTCCACCGCCACCGCCACCAGTGGATGTTTCAGTGTAAGCTGCAAATTTAGTGAAGTGTTTTGTCCAGATGATCAAATCAGAACCGCTGCTGGTATAACAGTCTGCTGCAGCTGCTAAAGTGTTTGGGTCAGCTATCTGAGCTGCTGTGCATGCAGGAATTGTATGGAAAACATCATCTGCACCTGTATACCCTGCTTTCTTGCCTGCCATATTTGGAACTGTTATTTTTGCTGCATTTGAAAAAGTTAACTGAACCCCGGTAGAGCCTAATTCAATAACAACATCAACTATCTTTGTTACTCCTGCTTCAGCTAGGGGAGTTACTTCTGAAACATCCTTCACTGTAGGCAAGGAAATTAATCCATTCCAATCAGATGTACCGCTAATCTCAGTGCCACTTGGAAGTTCAACAGAATAGCTTAAGGTTGAATTTGTGTTCCTTGTTAAAGTAAGGTCATTACTCCCTAAAGTGACTGCATCACCGACTTTTAAGCTCTCCAGATTTAACACGACAACCTCATTCGGGCTTACTGATTCAGGAATCTCAATAGCAATAATATCTTCAATAGTTGTAGAATTTATAACAATCTCAGGTTCATCATAGCCTATTTCAACTTTTCCTTCTGCATCAGGAACAACAGCAGCTACAACTTGTTGAACAGTAACTGTAAATGTTGAAGTTATAGATGTTTCGCCCTCTGCAGATAATGTTACAGTCAACTCCACCACATGATCGCTACCATCTCTTGTTACAGTTCCATCAGTAGCAATACTAGCATCTGAAGATGCCCAGCTGATTGTAACACTAGGATAATCTGCTAAGCTAGTTGGGAGGTAAAGGTCTGCAATAACATTATCCCCTGATGGATTGCCATTCAAAATCAATTCATAGATTAAATCACCTTTGGCTTTATACAAATCAGATGTCAACCCTGCAGCAGAAATATCCCACACACCAATATCAACGACTGAACCAGGCAGTGGCTGAATATACTCTGTAAATAGGTTATCATCAAAATAGAACTTAACAACTTCTCCTTTTTTAACAAGGTGGTTGATTACAAAACTATTTTGACTTAGGACATTTGTTGTTGTTCTAGTAGCAGATACTGCTTCTAACGTATGATCTGTCGTTATATCATCACCACCGTAAGTAATTGTGCCTTTATAGCTTACAGGCACAGCTAAAACCAATGGGATTATAAATAAAAAGATAAAAAATAATAAAAATATCTTTTTCATTTTTACTCTATCACCAACCTATCTGCTGATGTCATATATATCTGGAAGTCATAATCTGCATCTGTTGCTGCTGTTGGAAATGAAGTAAATGTTGTTGCAGCACTATCTGCTGGAACATTGGTCTGCCAGTTTGTTCCATCGTAATAAGCTAGATAGTTGTAGTTTCCATCAATAGTTGAAAGCACATTAGTAACAGAATAGTCACCTGCTAAAGCATCAGCAACAGCTGTGTTCTGAGCCGTACCACTTAAGACAAATCCTGGCATCTTAAAAGTATTCCATCCTTGGTGTAAATAGATATTAACGCCAGTTGTATCCTGTTCTGCTCTGTTGAAAAGCCAGTCTAATGCTGCTTTGACTGTTGAAGCCCATGTTCCGTCATAAGCAACTTGTGATGCGCCTGCCTCATCTATTGCACCATTACAATTGTCATCAACACTATTATTGGGTACTTCTGTTGCTCCCGGATTTATAGTTGCATCAGTATCATCACAATCATCTGTATTAGAGGCAGTACCACCCGCATTAGCATTATAAGCTGTTTCAACATAAGTATCTCCATCTTGGTCATAATCATTTGCACCATCACAATCTTGATCGGTTCCATCGTACCATGTTTCTGTTGCTCCAGGATTTACAGTATCATCAGTATCATCACAATCTACATCATCAGTATATCCATCACCGTCTGCATCTGTTAAACTTGCACTACAAGTTGAGTCTGAACACCATGGTTCAAAGCCAACAGTTCCAGTTCCAGTAATCAATGCGTCGATTTCAGTTTTAACAGCAGTTCCCCACCAGTTGTTTTCTGCATTAACAGTTGTGGTACCATCATTTTGTATTCCTGCTGTGTTTCCTGCTAGTGAATTGCCTGTTGCAGTTACATCGGCTCCATACGCTCTTGCCCAAATTCCTACGACATTATTTGTCAAAGTGTTAGATAGAATACTTGCAGTGATTGCGGTTGTTGCTGTCCCACCATCATTACCACCATTACCAACACGGATACTCCTCTTAAAGTTTTGTACGTTATTGCCTGATACCACAATATTATCATAAGTTCCTGCAAAAGTTGAATCAAAGAACCTTATACCATATGTGCCATAAGGTGCAGTTTCATAGCCAAGATTAGTATCAACTATATTATTACTAACAACTACATTACCCGACTCAACAGTTATTCCAATGTTGGCTGAACCAGAAATTTGATTGCCGTTAATGGTTATAGTTCCAGAACCGGTATGGGCACCAATGTAAATTGCCTCAAGCCCTATAGAACCAGAACCAGTAAATGCATTATCAGAGATGATTAATCCTGATACATCTACTGTAGGTATTGCTGTTGTACCATAAGTCATTACGGCATGAGCTATCTCCTCAACAGTTTCAGCAGCTGTAGTTACAAAATTATTGTCATAGATTTCTATATTTTGTCCATCAATAAGCATGCCACTTACATATTTATCTGCTACATAGTCTGGACCTTCTATTGTAAAGCCATGAATCTTTACACCATCAGCTTGAATATCAATATTTGGGACTGCTAATTGCAAATCTACAATTGGAACATTTGCTACGCCTTTAATTGTGGTAGTTGCTTTATCAGCACCCACAAGTTCAAGATTATCTGTAGTTATTGTTAAATCTTCAGTATAAGTTCCTGCAGCAACATTAATTACACCACTTGCAGCTGAATCATCAATTGCATCTTGTATTGAAGTATAATAAGGTTCTTCGTTAATGTGTATATTTCTAACACTTGCTGAACTTGCTGCAATCCAACCTAATGTTTCTATCTCTATCCCATAAACTTTTGTATTTGAATCAATGGTTATATCATCACATACTTCTTCGTGCCAGGCATCATCAACATACCAACAGCTTGTTCCCCTTGAAATTCCAAGTTTCCAATTAGCTAATGTATCCATAAGAATTTGGACATCTCCTGGTTTTACAGAGTATAACCAAGCATTTGTTGTATCATCTATTAGATTAACAGTGTCAAATACATTAAACCACCTATTGTAATCACTTTCCTCTGTGTATGGAAATGCTACTCTGTCTCCATTATAAGCCCATTCTATCTTCAAAACATCATCTCCACCTTCTGTCAAATATCCAGTAGTCAAATCTTTCTTACTTTCAAATACTCCATCACCATCAACATCTAATAAAATGTTAACACTAGCGGGATAGCCTGCAGTTATATATTGTTCAAAGTTTATACTTGTTAAATCTCCTAAAGTCATGCCTTCTGTCAAAATTGTAATTTCGCTTCTTCCAGCTTCAAAATCTGCACCAACATACCCAGTAGTACCATCCCAAGGAATACTCTCTGCTGATAGAGTATCTGGTATAGAATTAACATCCAATTCAGTAGCACTAACTGTACCAACTACCATTAAACTTACAACTAACATTAAAACTATTTTTTTTCCCAGAGGGAAATTTAGAAAACTTTGTTTTTTAACATTCATTTTTATAATCCTCCTTCTAGATTTTTTTTATTTGAAAGAACAAATATATTCGATAGAATAAGCGAAACCTGACTAGAATACAAACAAACCTTTATCTTAATTTTATGCACCCCCTCACAAATTTAAATAATTTTAGAAATACATATAACCGGGGTTAGTTTATAAATCGTTTGGCGCCTATAGTTTCCTTTAGTCACTAATGGTGCCAAGTGGTGACTTGTTTTTTAAGATGTTTATCCCATTTTAATAGGGTCAAGTCAACTTAAGTGACAAAGTTTAATTTCTAGCATTTCTATAGAAAAATCGAACGAAGGCAGCTTGAGCTGCCCTAGTTCGGAGACCTGAAAATGATACAAACAGACTTAAGTAGCTTTAGC
>JAYEIZ010000219.1:0-2175 GCA_034660355.1 Nanobdellota archaeon | reverse complement strand
GGCAGTTCGATAAGTTTGGCATTAAACAACTGAAAGGAGAATCAAAGAAAGCATATAAAGGTAGATTAAAAACTATAGTTAAGGATAATCCAGAATTTAAAAAGTATTTGGCAGGACAGGGAAAACTAAGTACCTACCCATTAGAGATGGGTAAGGAAAGTTTTGAAGAGTTGGTAAATCAATGGGGTGAAGCGGCAGGTAAAAGAATGGGAGAACAGACGGCAGATGGTGAGGATTTAAATGCTTGGGAGAAACTAGCCCATGTTAGTACCTTTGTAGAGGATGTATGGAATGAAGAAGGAGCATTGAATGCTATCTTAGGAGCTGTTGGAGGTGGAGGTCATAAGTTTGTTATAGATAGAGCAGTAAGAACAAGAGGCTTTAAATTGGATAAGAATGGTAAGAGAATAAAAGCAACCAACGCTGATGGTGAAATAATCCCTGATACATATGAAAGAGAATGGACTAATAACTATAATAAAAATAAGAAGGCACGAGAGACCCTATTCAATAAGTATAGAAACAGCCTAATAAAGGATGTAGATTTCATAGAACTCAAGAATAAGCAGATACTTGATATTGCTGAAAGGGGGGAAAAGGCAGTAGGTACTACTTTGGAAGAAGTGTATGATGAATTATTTGAGGTACTTGAATACAATACAGTTACGATGGGTACTGCTGATAATCTTATAGAGAGCTTTAAACAGATAGAAGCCTTAGATAATCAAAAGCTTTTAGATGCTCCTATATATAAAAGAATAAATGAACTTAAAGCTGAGAAAACAAATATACAAAGTAAGCAACAAAGAACAGGAAAGGATGAAAGTCGTTTAAAAGAGATAGATAGTGAACTAGTAAATCAAAACGAAGTTTTAAAACAAGTTAAGGGAAAGACGGAAGCAATGATGAAAGGGTATGCAGTAGAACCTACAAGAGAGGGTGCTGATAATGATGGTTATAAGGCAAAAGCTAAAAGATTAATTGAAGACATAAATGATGCTAAAGAGAAGTTTGAGAGTTTTGGAACTAATTACGGCTATGGTGAAAATGAAGCATATGAAATACCTAATGTTATGCTTAGTAGGTATCTTAATCATAAGTATTTAGCTAAACACTTGGACATAGCCTCTAAAAAGTATCAGAAGAATAAAGAAGAGGTAGATAAGTTATATGAGAATGTGGATGATAGAGTACGTATAGAATACTTAAGTGCCAAGAAAGAGTTGGATTTAAAGCAGAAATCTATAGCTTTTATACTGGAGAAGAAAGAGTTAAATGACTCTGATAGGGAACTTATAACAAAGTTCAGAAGGGAGTCTAAAGTACTGAAAGATAGGATTAATAAAATCACTTTTGCAGATGAGTTATCCGAAAGGTTAGGAGTTATAGAGGGAGATAACAGCAAGGCTTTAGAGAGGGTTAATAAGTATAAGAATTTGCTTGGCTATATAAAGGCAAAGAAAAAGCCTTCAGAAGCAGAGTTGGAAGAAATGACCTCACTACAAAAGGAAATTAATGTTGTTACTGAGGGAGATTTAAAGTCTTATTATAAGTCCAAAGCTGATATTGAAGAAGAAATAAAGAAGAAACAAGAAAACATAACAGAAGGAAAAAGAACCAAAGAATTAGAGAATAAATTATCAACTCTATATGATAGTGTAGCTGAAAAAGTAAGGCTTACAGAGAAAGAAAGTGATGCTAGGACAAAACTAAAGGAGATAATGTCTAAGAAAGGAAGAAAGGAAGTGGTAGAAAAAAGAAAAAAGGAACATGAAAAAGCAACTAAAAAGGCTGCTGCAGATGCCAAAAAGGCAAAGAACAATAGGAGAAAGAAGAATAATAAGGAAAAGGCAGATAATGCTAAGAAAACTAATAGTGAAACTACTAAGGAGAATAAAAGAACGTTTGAGAATAAGAGTGAACATAAAAAGAAAGTAGACGAAGAAAAAGAAGGAAAGGAAGAAGAAACTCCTGAAAATACACCCCCTAAAAGACCTGAAAGAGATGCTAAAAGTAAGATGCGTAAAATTAAAGGAAATGAAGCATTTGAAAATGCAATAAAGTTATTACAGGAAGTAGATGAAAAGTATAGCAAGGATGTTAAAACTGGTGTAAGTCCGGATATAGCAATAAAGATGGTTAATAATATGGCTAATGTTTACAATAGTACCGAAG
>JAYEIZ010000218.1:0-2185 GCA_034660355.1 Nanobdellota archaeon | reverse complement strand
AAGATGAAATTCTAGGTTCAAAATTTCCAGAATCAATTGCTGAGTTTAAAAGTTCAACGACAAAATATTTTCGTACTAGGAGATTTAAACTAGATGTGTACAAATATTTATGTCACTAGCTATAGTTTAAGAAACGAAGCAACAAGGGGGGCAAATTATGCAGAATTTATATTAGGCAGAGTATACAGGCTAAAAGGGCAACATTTCCTAAGATTAGTTGAAGATAGATTAAGAGAAGGAGCTAATGAAGACATGTTTAAAAATATAAATAATAATATAGATTCAGCAGTACAAATGTTAGGGCAAGCAGGTATAATAAACCTGATTCTAATAACTCAAGATAAATCTCTTCTCCCACCACAAAAATTTCTTAGAGATGAATATAGACTTACGATAGAGGCTTTAAATCGGGCTAGCCCATATAAACTACTTATTATGTCATATATTTCTGAATCTTACATTAGAAGAAATTAAAAAAATTAAAAAAAATTAGAAATAATTATACTATATTTCAAGTATTAAAACCTTCGTGGTTTCTTCTTTCTATAGCAGTCTCTGCAATAAACTGGCCTGTCGCCTGAAGGTTTGAAAGGAACTTCACATTCATTTCCACACTCAGCACACGTTGCCTTATGCATTTCTCTGTCTCCGCCGAATCCTCCTCGGAAACCGCCGCCACCTTGGCCGCCATGACCACCATGGTCCTTATTAAATTCTCCCATTTTCTTTATTCCTCCTTGTTCTATACAGCATTAAATGCTGTAATTACTGTTATTAACCACTAGCCGTTTATAAAGGTTTCTTAAAAAAACTCGCCACTAAAAAATAAAACAGTTGTAAAAGCAAGAAACACTAATAAAAGAAGACCGATAAGAAACATAACTAACCACTTTTTCGTCTCTTTCTCCTTATCTGTCAAAGGCCTTAGCTCTTTCTTATGTTTCTTCTCTAAGAAAGCTCCAATCACAACTCCGATAGCCATACCGATAGGCAATCCCAGAACAATATTACCCCTAGCTGCCCCAAAAGGCACTCCCAAAGGCAATCCTAAAGCAACACCTAATCCGATATAATGCCCCTCAGGATGTTTCCCTTCTTTCTTATACAGTTTTTTATTGGCCTTAGCAGTATAGAAGACTAAAACTGCTGCAACTACAATAAAAAGAAAGATAACAACAAGCATAACAATACGTATCATAAAATAACCCTAATTAATCAGATTTATAAAACTTTCTCAAAGAGGATTATTGATGCCCATTACTGTTCATCTTCACTAAATGAATATTTAATGTATCATAACTCAGCCAATCTAAACCCTGAACAATTAATTGTGCTCCTGCTTCCTTAAGTTCTTTTAATGAGAAAGAATTAGTAACCCCTACTGCAGTTGCTCCTGCCTCAACTATAGATTTTACGCCATTAACAGAATCTTCAAGACCAGCACATTCATAAGGCTCTAACCCTAGCCTTCTAATAGCCAATGAATAAGCTTCAGGATTAGGTTTACCATCATTAACCTCATCACCTGTAACTACAACACCCATCTCACCTAAGATTGGAAAAGTTCTGCATGCAATTTCAAAAACAGCCCTAGGACTAGAAGTACAAACTGCCTGTAAAACTTCATGATTCTCTAGATCTTTATACAATTCATTAAATCCATCAAACATACTTATCGTATCATACAATTTCCCCAATTCCTCAAACCTTCTTTGAAGATAGTAATCAAATGCAACTCCCTCCATCTGTTGAGAATAAGTTTTCTTATAATAATCAAACTCTTCCAGGTCACGCATACCTTTACAATTAGAATCATCATTCTTGCTCCTTGCTAAGCCAAACTCAGAAAGAATTGTCCTTATTGATCCACCTTGCACTCCTTCAGAATCTAGGATTAATCCATCTAAATCATATATTACTCCTTTAAGCATTTTAACCTCCAACTCTAGAACCAGTCCTAGAGGAATCTACCCCTTTTATATGATAAGAACCAACATCTGTTTTTAAAACTTTGCCGGAAAACACAGCTAAAAATAACGCAGACAGGAAAGACCAAGCACCTATAATAATAACTACTGATAGGTAGTTACAAAATAGAAAGATTTAAATCAGAATGACTACTAAAACGAAAGATATAAATACTAGTTCTACCCTATAACTTCTGTTATTGCTCGTCAATAACAGA
>JAYEIZ010000217.1:0-2211 GCA_034660355.1 Nanobdellota archaeon | reverse complement strand
AAAGCCATGAGGGAATTATACCTTAGATAAAAAACGAAAGCTTATACACTCTCATTTTTATAATGAGAATGTATTAAGATTTTAAAGATTAAAATCTAATTTTGAATACAACGAACAGCTATACCACCTGCACGAGAAACATCATTCGTTACCTCTGCAGTAGAGTTATCATAGTACATAGAAGGTGTGTAGACATAAAATCCTGTTCCTAAATCATCCACATCACTAGACCAGAGATAACCAAAAGAACCTTGCCCGTACATATCCCCACTATCAGCATATCGACCACCGGCTGATGGCAATTTTAAAGGGTTATTCCAAGCATCAAAGTTATTCAATATGTGAGCGTTAATTTCATTCTGTAGTTCTTGTTTCGTAGGTAGCCTAAACCCTACTGGGCAGACAGAGTTTCCAGCTGTACTTGACCAATTAGCTTTTCTTGTAGCTCCATTTTGGTCTGCGTCAAATCCCCAATCATATGGTGAACTTGCTACCGTAATAAAATCACTATGTCCTACCGTAGTCACATTTGTAGCCTGAGTAGGTGTTTCCATACTTGTAAGTACCTGATGACCATCAGCATCTCGACCCCATTGGTAATAATCACCATAACAAGCTGTATCGGTCATGGATGCACAAACCTGCGTTGCACCCAAGTTTCTATCGTGCCATACTTGACCTGCATATGAAGTAACTGTTCCGTAAACTAAAGGAGGAGAAGCAGTAGTAGCTGTAACAGTTACACTATCTGTATTATCACTATCTACAGTTCCATCATTAACTACAAGACTTATCACATAGTCACCATCAGAAGCTGGTGTAAACGTAGGGCTTTGAACTGTTGTGCTTGAAAGCGTAGCGCTACCAGATGTTACAGTCCAAAGATATGTGAGTGAATCTAAGTCAGTATCCGTACTACCAGAACCATCAAGAGTGACTAAACTATCTGTATCTACAGCCTGGTCAGCCCCTGCATCTGCAACTGGAGCACTGTTTGCTGTTGCCGCCATGATTATTACAGTATCTGAAGCACTATCTATACCTCCATCATTTACTACAAGTTGGATTTCATAAGTCCCATCATCTGATGCTGTAAATGTTGGGTCTACAGATGTTGCGTTTGTTATAGTAGTTGGACTTGGACTAGATATCATTGTCCAACTATATGTTAAGACATCCCCTGCATCTGCATCTGCACTACCCGAACCATTAAGGTTTACAGTAGCCCCAGTAATCACATTTTGATCTACTCCGGCATTTGCAACAGGTATATTTGCACCATCTGGAATATCTCCACCTGCAATAGCAATCGTCTCATTAAGCTGCGTTTGTGCCTCTTGTACAGAGACTAAAGTAATGCTTAATGCAGCCTCAACATCTGCTACAAAACTTGGACTCACAAAATCTGTTGCAACATCAAGAAGAGCAACCAGAGTCTCGTTAAGAGTGATAATATCATCGTTTGGATCTGAATCAATACTCTGGAGAAGTCTAGCAAGATTAAGTGCAGCATCTTGGTTGTTTGGAAAGAGAGAGTAAGGTGTAACTATAGCCGCCTCTGCGTTTACAGTACCAATAACAACATCGCCTATACTAAATGTTACGGTATCACCATTATCACAAGTGTAGGCACCATCTACATCTGTTATACCTTCTGCTCCTGAAGAACAGCTATAAATAAGTCCAGCTACCGGGTCATCAACAAAGTTACCTGTAACTGAAGTCGCAGAATTTCCATCTGAGTCTGAACTACATCCACCAATTAAAAACGCAGTCAATAAAACTGCTAATATTTCTAGTAAGAATTTCATCTCATCTCCTTTAAAAACTCTTAAAAGAGATGTTAACTCTATTAAGAGTTGCTATACACATAGTATAATCCTTATTAATAAAATATAATCTTAAAATGTAATATTTATTTTATATAAATAAGTATTTGCTATTATATGCCCATGAAAAAATTAATAGCTGAGTTTGAAGAGCAAAGTTTTACGCAGATAATATTTCCTCACAAAAATACAGACTGGGTTGAGTACCTAGATGAAGCAGAGCAAACTTTTATAAACATCATAAACGCAATCACCAAGTTTCAAAAGTGTTTAGTTGTCTGCTACGATATAAACGCAGTTAAGAAACATTTTAGAGAGCATAAAAACCTCTATTTTGTTAAGTATGAAACTGATGATACTTGGGCTAGGGACTGCTCTACCT
>JAYEIZ010000216.1:0-2223 GCA_034660355.1 Nanobdellota archaeon | reverse complement strand
ATGTTGTTTATGATGCTCTTCTTTCAATCGCTGCACAAGAAAATACTAATGAGTGGATAGCAAAATATAGGGGGGAATTAAGAGAAATTAAAGAAAGAAATCCTGGATTCTCACTAGCGGAAAATGGACAAGCAAATCCAAGAGACATACTAGCAAGAGATAACCCATTCAAAACAGATGCTGCAAAGAAACTATATGGGGCGACATTCCAAAGAAATAAAGAAAGATTCGCAGCATAATAAAATTATTTTTTGTTATATCCAAATTTCTTTTCTAATTCTTTCCTGTCTTTTCCATAATTTACTGTTAGGGCGATTGCATCTTCAATTCGATCTTTTCCAATATACCCTTTGAGTTTGCTACCTGAATAAACAGGAACTTTATCTACTTTCTTTTCAGCATCTTTTTTTCCAGGGTAATATGTGCCAGAATACCAGATAATTAACTTGATGCCAACTAAAGTCATATTCCTTATCCCCAATTTTGACTACCATAGAAGATAGAATGGGATATAAATATATAAAACTTATCCAAAATCTATATAAACAACCTCTTTCTAACTAATCTAAATTAATACATGGGGTGAATTTTCAATGAATCTAAAAGAAACAATAAGAACTGTTCCTAATTGGCCTGTTGAAGGTGTTATGTTTAGAGACATTACAACATTACTTTCGAATCCAGAAGCGTTTAAGCAAGCTTGTGATGAATTGTATGAACGCTATAAGGATATGAAGGTTGATAAGGTTGCAGGTATTGATGCTAGAGGCTTTATCTTTGGTGCTGTACTTGCTTATAAGTTAGGTGTTGCATTTATTCCTGTTAGAAAACCAGGAAAGCTTCCGTATAAATGTGTTGAAGAAGAGTATGAAAAAGAATATGGTAAGGATAAGATATGCATGCATGAAGATGCTATCTCAAAAGGTGATAAAATACTTCTTATAGACGATCTTATAGCAACCGGGGGCACTGCAAAAGCTGCAGCTAATTTGATTGAGAAGATGAGGGGAGAGGTTGTAGAATGCGCTTTTTTAATTGGACTTCCAGATCTGAAGGGGATTGAGCTACTAAAGAAATATAAGGTATTTACTATGATGGATTTTGAGGGAGAGTAGAAAAAATCAAAGATTTTTTCTAAGGAAACCTCCTCACATGCGTAGAACTATATTCATTGTCCCGCCCCGACATTGTATGGGGCATTACAAAACTAAATTAAAGTAAGGTGGTATAAATGGTGAAAATTGGAATAATCGGAGGTTCGGGTTTAGAGGATCCAAAGATTTTGAAAGATGCTAATGAATTAGAGGTAAGCACTAAATATGGGCTACCCAGTAGTTCTTTGACATTAGGGAAGATAGAAGGCGTTGATGTTGTTATACTTTCTAGACACGGAAGGAATCATTCAATAATGCCTACAAATGTTCCTAATCAGGCGAATATATGGGCTTTAAAAGAGCAAGGATGCACACATATTTTAGCAAGCTCTGCTGCCGGGTCTTTGTGTGAGGATATAAAGCCAGGCGACTTTGTTGTTGTAGACCAGTTTATCGATAGGACAACAAAAAGGAAGAGCACTTTCTATGAACAAGATCATGTATGCCACATACCTATGGCAGAGCCTTTCTGTGGCGATTTAAGGAAGTTGTTGTTTGAAACTGCTAAAGAACTTAAGTTTAGTGTTCATGAGAAAGGAACTGTTGTTACAGTTGAAGGTCCTAGGTTTGGGACAAGAGCAGAATCATATATGTTAAGGCAATGGAAAGCAGATGTTGTTAATATGTCTACAGTTCCTGAATGTGTTCTTGCTCGTGAAGCAGGAATATGCTATGCTGTTGTTTGTATGTCGACTGACTTCGATTGCTGGAAGGAAGATGAAGGAGTAGACATACAAAGGGTTTTAGCTACATTTAAACAGAATGCGGAGAATGTTGTTAAAATATTTATGAAAACAATATCTAAGATAAAAGATAATCCTAAATGTAGGTGCAGGACTGATGTTAAGAGCGCTGTTATTAGCTAAATAATTGGCTATCAAGTTAGCGTTACCTAAAAAATAAAGAAAAAGAAGGGATTTTATTATTTATTGGCGAACGTATGTGAGGTGTGCCCAGCTAAGCTGATATAAACTTGCAGGTGAAAGTCTTGTCATGGTAAAACCTGAGAGCCATGTAGCATATACCCAACTGCAATAGTAATGTTGTATGTTGAAGCGGTATGTAAAGC
>JAYEIZ010000215.1:0-2224 GCA_034660355.1 Nanobdellota archaeon | reverse complement strand
AATCGTGAGAACGTAGATGTAGCCAAAAACGAGCAACAGGTATCTTCACTTTTCGAGAGTAGGGTAAATGTTCTTGTCAGGGAGAAAAAGGGATTTGAAATTCTCCATAAGTGGATTGTTTGTGTTCTTGCCGATATAATTTACGGGTCTAATCTTTTCAAGGGATGTACGATTAATTACGGAACAGAATTTTACCTGAAAACCCTTGGGGAACTTTACAAGCAATATACCTCTGCTAAGGCCGATGGTTTACCTGATTCGGAATTAGACGCTATTTACAAAGAAATTATCAACGTCAAATACAAGAATAATGAGACCCAACTCAAAAGACTTGATATCATGTTAAACGTTGAGCCTTATCCGCATAAGAACATATCCGAGTTGACCTTATTGTACGATAAAGGTCTGGTAAGCCAAGAAGATTTTGTTATTAAAATAAATTTCAATAGTTTTGTAAAGCGTTTTGAGAGGGAGAATGGGTTGATCGAAAATTTCGGCAATCTGGTTGACCTTAAAACTCGTGTTAATAGTATTAATGAAACTTTTAAAAGGTATGTCAAAGACACAAAGTTACCAAGTCAAGAAGGGGGAGGAGAATCACTACCATCTTGAGTGCATAAAGCGTAGGCACGACGAAAAGAACAAGGAGTATATTGATGATAAGCATATCATTATACTCAGTCAGCAGGAATTTAAGCTGTGGGATAAGCTGAAGGAGGTGAATGGGTTTAGCTCTATTAAGATATTGCATAATCCAAAAGACCAGAAAAAAGAGTTGGATGTTACTTTTCCTGTCGTTTATTTGGGTGAAGAGGTCAAGATGACCAGAGTAGAAATGAAAAAAACACTAAAGGAGCATAAGATTACGTTTTTCAACGGGGCAGCCGAAGAGGACTTAATCGAACTCCTTGGGGATATTAAGTCTGAAGAGTAGGACAACCAAACAGTTTCAAAAAATAAGAAAATGAAAAAGCTGTTTTTAATTTTAATGTTAGTGGGCATCGGAGTATCATCTTCTTTTGCTCAAAAGGTGGTTAAGACTACTCTTGCAGTTGATACTCTGAACGGAGCTGAAACTGTTAATTTTGCCGCAGTGGAGGTCACAAGACCTTTTGCAAGTCTTACTATCCAAGCTCTTTGCACGCAAGTCGGTGGAACGTCTGACGGCAAGGTCACTGTGCAGGGTTCTATTGACGGAACATCGTATGTTACTCTTGCCAACCTGTCTAATAACGGATGGGTTAGTATGTTTGCAGCCGATAGCTCCAAAGTAGCAAATGACGGAAATGAGTTTACAATTACAAATGGGGGTGTTTTCACAACTGTAATATCACCCGATAATGGTGCAACTGCTCCATTCTTGTATTTCAGGCTCAGAGGTGTTGGAACAACAGGAGATACGACCAAACTTAATATTAAGTCAATAGTTGTAAAGTAAACTAAAAAGCGTAGGTATATGAATTCAAAGGCAGAAGCAATTGCTATCATCGAAAAGGGAAGTGATGATACCAAGTTTGTTGTAAGGACAAACGCAGAAGATGAACTGTTCCTAAAAAACTTTGAGGATTCCATTATTGGGAAAAAGACAGGGGAAATCCATTCTCAATATGACGAGGATATCTTTAAGGCAACAGGGATAGAGAAAGATTCAGGCGAAAAGACTTACAACTACAACAAACGAGTTCTTTCTTTACTGAAGGAAAAAACTAATGACGGGGATCAGACTTTAAAAGACAAGATCACCGAATTAGAGGGCAAGTTAAAAACACCCGATGAGGTTACTGCAAAGCAAATCGAAGGGCTTGAGAAGGCTGTTCGTGATGCTCAAGAGGAATTAACATCCTTGCGTACAACAAAAGACGGGGAAATGTTTGGCCTGCAAGCGAAGCATTTAATAGCAAGTGCTATGGCCGACTTTAAGTACAAAGGGGAAATCCCCGTTGACGTATTAGCGTCTCACAGGGATTCGGGAGTTCAAGCGATGGTGTCTATGGCTAAAAAAGCCGAAGATGGAAGCATTGTGTTTTTTGATAATGACGGTAATATGTTGATTGACAAAAACACAGGCAAACCAATGGACGCTAAAGTTCTTGCCCAACAAAGATTTGATTCCGTTCTTGATCATGGGAAAAAGCAAGAGGGAACAGGTGGCAAACCGCCAGTAAGTACGGGTAAGGATGGGAAACCTTCCCCGCCTGCAACGGTTACTACCAAAAACGAGTTG
>JAYEIZ010000214.1:0-9789 GCA_034660355.1 Nanobdellota archaeon | reverse complement strand
AATAGATCGGTCGGTTCAATAACCTTATAAGTTTGGTCATTGCGTAAATGGACTAATAACGAATCGTAAATTTCAATACTGTACTCTTCTTTCAAGATAAAAGAATATATTGCAACCTGCATAGAATACTGATAAAATTTATTATGTGGCAGTTCATTTAATATTCCCTGTGCCATACTCCAATGTTCGTCTTTCTCTATTTCTTTGTTAGATGTTTTCCAGTCCAAAAGATACAATTTATTATTCTCTTTGTTCAATAACATCAAATCAACAGTTCCAGCTATGTTATATTTCTTTGAAAAAACCCTTACTTCTGAATCAAGTATCTGAAAATTAGGATGATCTTTCAAGAATTGGACAACATGCTTTGCTTTTTCTAGTTCTTCAGCACATAATTTATCACCATTACATATTTTCTCAGCCAATAAGTGAGTATAGGTGCCGTTATCCCTTATCTTTCTCCATTCTTCCAGTATTAGTGCTGCATGTGTACCCCTACGTTCTGCAAGCTCTTCTGCAACTTTTTTTGCATCAAAAGGAAAGAAATCCTTTAATTTTGTAGTGACTGAATCCAATTTTATACCATCCAAGATAGTATATATATGGTCTTTTTCATTAAATTGGAGATTATGCTCCTTATTATGTTCTAATATTTTATTTGCAGGATTCATTGGTATAATTTTATTGGTTTATTCTTTATAAGTTTAACTCTATTTAACAATTGTGAAACTTTATCTTCGGGACAGAAACAGTTAGGAATTTCATCTCTTCTTAGTCCACTTCATCACTAAATCCCAAGTGAGTTTAGTAATCTCTTTTGTCTTATCAACAACCTCTTCTTTAACAAAGTCCCCCAAAGTCCTGTTTTTTCTAATAGTGGCATAGCTTATTGGCTTTGATTTATCTTTTTTCATTCTGGTCTTTACATTCCCACCATGGTTTGTTTAGTTTCGCTCCTTTAAACTGGTACAGAACACACCTATCTAATTTGTTAATCTTTGAAGTTATCTCATGCTTTCTTTGTATGCTTGATTGAATCTCAACAAAGACTTTCTTTTTGTTTGGTAATGGAACGACCACATCAGCTTCCATGTTTGTCTTTCTATCTCTGTATTCAAGTTCAGCATTTGAGAATGATTGCTGGTAAAGATGTTTGTAAGCTAAATGCTGTAGTGTTTCATTGCCTTGAATCTTTCCTAGAACAGTTATCAGTTTTCCATAAAAGTTAAAGACATCTTTCTTAGATTCTTTATACCCCAATGATTTGAGTATTGATGTGTCTTCTTCTGAAAGGTTCTTTTTTAGATGGAGCTTCTGCTTGGTTAGTTCCTTTACTTTCTCTTTGTTTTCTTTTTTAGTTCCTTTCTTTTCACTTATCTCTTTAACAACTTCCTTCTTTGTCTTTACTGTTTCTTCTTTCTCTCTAAGATAGTTCTTCATCTTTCTGCCTATCTTTTCATACAGCTCCTCTTCCCTTTTTGTCAGGTGAAATGGTTTTGTGTTGTAAGGGTGGTTTCGGTAGTAGCCTTCTGCTTTCTTTGTTATGTCATAATCCTTTTCAGCCCTGATCCTTACAGCTTCATTAATCAATATAGAGCCGTCTTTCGGCATTATGTTTTTCTTGCCCCTTATGAGCCAGAACTCCAGAAGCTTGTCAGCATTTATCCTTATCTCTCTTAGGTTTCTTTTTTTCTTTTGCTCGTTCTTTATTGCTTCCTTAATCTTCTTCTGCAAGTCCTTTGGATATTTGTTAAGTAATGTTTTCTTTAGCCTTTCTTCAATTATTTTGTTAGCAAGAATATGTATTGCTTCTTTGAGGGGTAGTTCATAGCCTAAGTCCTGCTTAAATAATTCCTTTAGGCTTTCTTCTCTGAGCTTTTCCTCTTCCCTCTCGTACATCTGTATGTCGTTTGGGTTTGTTGTGATTAATTTGTATGTCTCAGGGTCTATCTTAATCTTAACCTGGAATCTTTCCTTGTTCCATATTAATATGCCTTCTCCTGTTCCGCTATGCAGGAGTATTTCCTGCTCTTTGTCGTTTAGGTCAAATGTTTGAGAGGTTTTTCTTAAGAGGTTCTTCTTACATCCCATTAGGTAGTTGAACATAAGATTTCCCAATAGTGTTTCGCCTTGTTCGCAATTATTTAGCTGTCCTAAGTCCTGTAATACCAGCAACATTCCTGTATTGGACTTTCTTACTAAGACTATCATTGTTGAGAGGAAGTCAGCCAGCACTTCATTCTTCAGCCATAAAGAGGCTTCTTCTAAAACAATTAATGTCTTATCTCTGTTGCCCATAGCTTTAGCCTTAACAAAGTTCATAACAATAGCAGTCAGTGTTTCCTTAATCTGTGAGGGGGTGTTCTTAAACTCAAAAACAGTAAATGGATTGTCTATGCTAAGCTCTGTTCCCTTTTGGTCTATGAAGGAATACATGCCGTCTCCTGTAAACCTTGACAGCCTGCTTAACAAAGCTTCAATGCTCATCCTGGCGTTTTCTGATTTTGCTTCCCTGAATAATTTCTTTAGGGCTATCTGCAATTTATCAAGCCTTGGCGGTTCCTTTTTCCATGATTCCTGATTGTCAGCAGTAATGCCCACCATATCAAATGCCATTACGATAGCTTTCTCAAGCCAAGGCTCTTGTGCTTTGGTAATTCCCTGCTCTCCCCCTAACATGACACTTAATATATGCTCAATAGCAAAAACATCTTCAAGGAAATTTCCTGTATGCAATCCCATGATAGCTGGAATGTTTTTTGAATCTTTGCTGAATGAGATGTAGGTTCCTTTCTTCTTCTCACACATCCTTTTGTATTCTGGCTCAGCCCCTAAAGTTGCTGCTGGGTCAATAATTATTATCTTAGTTCCCCTGATTGTGTTCTCTTGGTCAATGAAGACCTTTAAGCAAAAACTTTTTCCTGTGCCCGTACTACCCATAAAAAGTCCCGAGTAGCTTTCCTCTCCCCACAAACATCTAGCTACAGGTAAGTTATTAGGTCCCCATCCAAGTAATATGCCCTGCTCTTCATCAACATCATAGAAGGGGCTAGAGAATGGAAATGACGCTGCAAGTGCATCATCAGGAACTAATATTCCTTTGTCATTTACGTAGTTGATTGATGTTGGAATTACAGACTTTAGCAATTGCTGTTGATAGTTAGTTGTAACTTTTGTTATAATCCCGAAAGACTTTAATGATGATTGTATTCTATTAGATAGTGCTGTTGTGTTCTCTGCTGTGATACCCTTAGAAACTAGATGGATGTTTGTTCTGTAGAGCTTGTAGCTTCCTTTTGAGATGTTCCTTAGATTCTCTGTCAGCTCCTCCATCTTCTGCTCTAATATTGGGTTTGTTTCTCCCCTTGACTCATACATGAAGATGTCGCTTCTCACTTTCCTTAATTCATTTGTCAGGTATTGTTGCAATGCCTGAACACTAGACGGCTCAACAAATATGGAATAATCAACATCACTTCTTTCCCTTGTCATGCCTGAGAGCCAGTCTTCTGTTACTGTTTCTGGAAGCCCTACGCAAGTCATGCCCTGATAGAATTTAGAGCCTACCTGCATGAGGTATGGTTTTGTATCTACAAATTCCGGCTTGATAAGGGCGTTAAGCATCTGTTGCTGTGAGAAGGTTCCTAATTTATCACTTTCCTTGAACTGTATCATATCCTCTTCAAATACGATTTCTTTTTGCTTTTTCAGATGCTCAAGAATCCTTACTTTCTCATAATTTGGCAGTCCCTTGAAGAATGGCTCCAGCTCTGTAATGTAAATCAGTTTTTTCTTTACAATGTAATTATAGATTTGCCCTGATATTACATCGATTTCCTTTTTTCCCAGTAAAAGTGCTTTGGCTTTTCTGAATATCATCATACCTCTTGATAGAAGAAGATACAGTTAATAAAGGCTGGTTCAGAAAGCTGGACAAGAGTCCGGGAAAGGTGGACAAGAATAACTTATTACGCTTTTCGTATTAATTATTGAAAAGATTTATATAATTTGAAAATATTTTGTAAAATATGAATCAAAAAAGTCATAGAATTATCGGATTAATAGGGGTTCCACTGGTATTATTTGCTTTACAAAGTATACTATCTTTCGAACTAAACGTTTTCTTAGTTCTTAGTATTGGTGCTCTTGTTGGGGTGTTATTTGGAGGGGGAATAGCTTCTCCAGATTTTGACAAATATGTTGGTGCTCATAGAAATTTTGTGTCTCATTCTCCTTTAATACCTTTTATTATTTTCTTATTTACAAGAAATATCTCTTATCTCAATCTAGTAGTTTTTAGTATATTTATTGTCTGGTCTTTACATGTTTTATTTGATTATTTTAGTGAACATGACGAGCTAGCTTTTGAGTTTGATCCTTCTGAATGGGCTTGGGGCAAACTTAGTTATTTTTCCTCTTGGATAATTTTATTAGTTAGTTGGGGGTTAATTCTTTTTAAGATTGTATAACTTACCCAAGAATAAATGAAATGTTTAATTTATTTTTTAGAACACCCCAATATTCTTTTAGAAAAAGAACCAAAAGTAAAGGGCCCCCCTATTTTCTTTTAACTTTTTTAATAGTTTTACTAGTGGATTTAACTGCTTTCTTCTCCTTTTCCAATTGGTTACATAGGGGATAAATATTCAGTATGTAATGATATATTTTTACTTTTCGAGTTTTAGAGTTATCCACATAAAATTCAGATTTAAAATTAATAAGTCCAAAATCATTATGATGTTCATCTACTGAATCAGGAACGAGTAACGAATCAGAATTAATAATTTGGCTTATATACTGGGTTCTGATACTTGTTTTGTTTGGATTTATCATAATAACTATCCCAAAGTTCTCAAAGTCAGATAAATATCCTTTTAACTGGTTGATTACATTCTTATAAGCATGTTCACCCGTAGAATTTCTCCCCCATACTTTAAACTCAGCTATTGAATTAATTATTTCATTACGATAATTTTTTCCAACTACCAATAAATCACTGAAACCTCTACCCCTTGTACTTTCAGCAACTGCAATTTCATCAATTACAACATTAATATGAGATAGAAAATAATCTCTTACATCACTTTCCAAAATATCTTTTGACTTTTTTAGAGATTTAGTAACTATATTTGTTCTTGCAGTAAATTGCTTTATAATTTTTAAATATAAATCAGAAATATTTTTTTCAAAATCATTATTTTTAGATTTCAATTCATTTAAGATATCATTTGATTTTAAGTAAAAATCTTTATGTCCAACTTTTAAAAAATAAGGGATTGCCATTTCAAAACATTTAATTGAAAGTTGATCTAAAGGTAATTGAACATTTCCATTTTTGAAAATATCTGTTATATTAGATCGCAAATATGTAGATAATGGTGCAGCATAATGTGTTATAATATATCTATCTTTTATTGCCTTATAGGCTCTATAAAATGCTAATCCTGCATTATAAAACATATATGAAAAATCGATATCTCTATATAACATAGCATCATTAATTTCCAAACCATAATGTATTTCTTTTATAATAATTTCTCCCATCATATAATAATAATTATGAGCATTACGATAATCTTTTTTAGAAATATACCAAACAGCTACTTCGTCATATGCAGATTTCACTTTCAGAATTAACTCTTTAACCTTATAATAAGGTGATTCGGTTTCAGATACAACTCTTTCATGAGCATCAGCTAAAACATTACTTTGAATGTTTCTATCTTGATTTAATGCAAAATACTCTTGTAATGCTACAATGAACTTATCAGATGCAATTCTTTTTAACAAATAATGTTGTTCTTCAGATTTGGGTTTGACTTCCAGTAATACTTCTCCTAATTTCTTATTAATATCTGCATACGTTTCTAACAATTTGTTGTTTTTTTCTTGAATACCTGAAGTCGCAGTATGTCTGAATTTAGATTTAACTGCTACATGAATTTTCCATACTTGTTCACATAATTCTTCCAAAACTTTAATATCATCAGAAGCAAATTCTTTTGAGTTTTTCCCCAATAATTCTTGTAATTTAGCATCAAAATTATCTGATTTTTTATTTTGAATAAAATCATCTACATTTATGTCATCTGGCATGGTCAATCACCCCTAAATATAAGAACCAGTTTTCTATTTATAAGTCTTTTCCATTGTTGTTGCCTCTCTTTCAGAGAATTCCATTTTACTTTTCAGACAAAATTTCCCCTTATTCCTAACCAGGCTTCACCCATATCTCAAATAAATCCTTTACAGATAAGTATTTATGATGCCCTTCTGTGTTGAGAACTACAAAGTCCCTGCTGTAAGAATCAAATAAGTTAGAAATTCTCTCATCATCTAGTCTTTCTAGCTCTAAGCTTATTTCCTTTTCATCGATAATTTCATCAAAGAAATTCTTCTTGATGTAGTCCCTAACCTTTCTTTTTGCATTCTCTACTTCCCTGAAATTGTTAAGAGAATAATATCTGCTGTTTTTCTTATAAATCTTCAATGCGATTAATGCGTTTTTCTCCTGTATGTTTTTCAAATACTCATCTTCCCATTCGCTTCTTTTCACGTTTGGCTTAATCTTTTTCCTGAATTTGATTGATGATAGCCTTGATATGCACTCTTTTGTTCTCTGGTTAAGGAGCTGCAAGGCCTGAACATAGCCCACATCGTTCTTAGCTAAATTTGTATTTGAATAGACAGGAACTACAAAATAGCATAGAAGCATAGGCCTGACGGTAAGCTCTAAGAAAAGCCTGAGCCACTTTCTAAACTCATCACAATCAGCAAGTACATCCTTGTAGTTCTTCTTGTAGATTTCTTTGATAGATTCTTCAACATTAGCCATCCTTTTTCTGTATAGGAGTTTCTCGATGTCTTTGTTTACGAACCTAAGCACAATCTGGACTGGGAATGCTAGTGACCTAAGAAAATACTGGTATTGGAATGACAGGTCTAGCTTCTCATCTTTTCCTAATTCTAAGAGATTAATCGGTTTTACTTCTGTTATGGATACAAGCGTATTTGGATTTATTATTGCTGCATTGTCCTTTACAATTGGGTCTTGTAAGAATATGTTTTTCATTCTTCTCCCTCGCTTCTGATTATTTCATTGAATAGGCTTATATCATCTATATTCAGGTCATCAAGAAGGATAGGGTTAGGCTTCTTGGGATCATATTCTGTTATCTTTTCATAAACCTTTTTCATTGTGAACTTCTTGAACAATGCTTTATCATGGGATGATTTAAGCCACATTACCGGGCTTAGATATGATGTGTCTATCTCAAACAGGTCAGTAAAGTATGTAGTGTAAAGAGATAATAGCTGATTAGAGTTCATCCTCTTTGCTTTAACTCCTGTTTTAGTTATCTTCTCAACAACATCCTCAACTCTGTTGCTGACTTCTTTCAATGACTTCTCATACTGCTCTTTCCTTTTTCCGCTGAAAATCACTTCTTTGCCAAAAAGATAGAAAAAAAGCTCTTTCATGGAATCTGTAAATGTCTTCTGCTGTGAAAAATCCCTGTATGGAACAACAATATAGAACAGCCTGTTTCTGGTGTTTGTTTCAGATATCTCTTTCTCAATCCATTTTGTTAATGATTCTATCCTCTCAAGGCTTGTGGGTGTGTTGTTATTGTTTACCACAACTCCCTTTAAGTTTGAAAGCCATTCAGTAAAATTAACCTCTGCACTCCTGCAACATATCTGCAATGGGTGCTCAAGGGATTTTAGAAAACCCCTGTAGTTAAACAGTACATCCTCTTTCTCAGCATCCCCTAATATTGAGAAATCAATCGGCTTTACCTCAATTATTGCCATGAGGATTCCGTTCTTCAGGTAGATTGTGTTATCCTTGATTGAGGAGATAGGAATGAACTTATCCATCTGAGGATCATAATACCCTATGTTCCGTAAGCTGTTCTTCAGGTTAAGCCACGCAGTCAGTCTTTCATCAAATTTCATATGGATTAATGTTATACTGACAATTGATAATGGAATAATTATGCAGAGCTTGATTATCAGGCTGGCATTGATAAAATGGTATAGGGCACTAATGGTACCCAATAGTACCAAGAAGTACATAAACTGCCTGAAGTTCCATTTAACAACAGGAATGAATTCATCCTCGTACTTGTTTAGGTTCTTTGGTATTTCATACATTAATATCAGCTCTAATGGTGACTAATGGTACATAATGGTAACCTTACTTATCAACCACACTTCCGATTGTATCATCATAACCACCATAGGGAATATCCTTTTTTGAGTTCCATCTTTCCTTTACTCTATCTCTGAACTGCCTAACATCTGATTTCATTTTACCAGGAACTTTAGTGTAGATTTTCTTTACAGACTGTACAGTGTAAGTTACAGGGCTTGCAATATCAAAGTTTAAGCCAATCTGCTTGTACAGTTTGTTGTTAATGTATAGTGTTGAGGTCAGTGCAAGAAAGCTTAATATCCCAAAATCAACAGGCAGGAATAAGTCCTGAATTACATTAACTGCAACTTTGCCCATTGCAAAAACAAGCATCCATACAAAAGGGAATACTGAGTTAATTATGAGCACTTCTATCAGCTTCTTTCCGAATTGTTTTGTGGGAGTAAAATAATACAGCAGGATTATGATAGGTAATAAGCATATAAGGATCATGACAACAAGGTGCCTGCTGATTATCTTGATGAAGAATGGAATTCCTATCAGGATGAATACTATCACATAAAGAAACATCAGGATAAATGTTGAAGCACCGTTAAGGATTATCTCTGTTACTGTTAAATCTGAGATTTGCTGATTAAGGAATGCTCTCCATACGTAGGTTACAATAGAGTTGGTTATCTCAATTAGCAGCCATCCAAAGATAAGGCTTAGATTCACGAATATTATGACATAAATCAGGTCTATGGTCTGCTGCTTTGCAATCTTTCTTTTTTCAGCATCTATGGCAGAAAACATCCACATATATCCAGCATAGATTATCATCAGCACTATGAAAGCAGATGCAACGTAGTTAATCTTAGCCCAATATGGGCCTAATGTAGATATGTCTATCTGGATAATCATCAGCTCTCCAAATGCCTCTGTAATCTGCTCTACTGGGGTTATAAGAAAGCCAACAGCATTCTGGTACATCTTCGCTAACCCGCAACCCATCCATGTTGAAGGCCTGATAAACTCAACATCCTGGCATTCTTCTGGCTCTTCATCTAGGCTTAAGGCAAAGGATAGGGGTATAACTAGGAGGGTTACAAGTAATAAGATTAGTTTTTTGTAATTCATTTTAGAATACCTCCTGTATTTAACCGATAAATTTATTTAAAATAAACGCCACCCACCTCTATGCCGCCAGTATTTAATCCATTTGGAAAAGATTTCAAAGATGTTAGAGAAGACGACTTAGAGATACTTAAATCTGTAGCTGAAGGTTGGAATGTTGAATATAAAAGAGAAAAACTAGATGGAAAAAGTATCTCAAAGTCAATATCCTCTTTCGCAAATTCTCACGGGGGAATCTATTTTATTGGAGTAGAATCAGATTCAAATGATAATTATGCAAAAGACATCTTGGGAGTGAATGATTCTCCAGAGGTGATAAGAGATTCAGTTAGAGGTAACTTGCAACCATTCCCTTATTTTGAAACTTTCACTATTAATCTAAAGAATGAAAAAAAGATGATTATGAAAGAATGAGTGAAGCACTAGAAATACTTGAACATAAAGCTATATATGAAATAGTTCAACAAAGACCTTATGAAGAAGGGCAAAGTATCTCATTCGAGGAAATGGCTAAAAGA
>JAYEIZ010000213.1:0-2243 GCA_034660355.1 Nanobdellota archaeon | reverse complement strand
TTTGCTTCTGAAGCATTTCCTGCTGATGCAGCCACTAAACCAGTACTTTTTAAAAAGTCTCGCCTATCCATATTAACTAGAATATCATTTCCCCTATATAAACTTTTCTATTTTGTTACCACTTATAAGTTAATATGAAACCCAAAGATTTATAAACACATTATTTAACCTACTTCTCCCATGGATGATATATTGAAAGATGCTTTGACGTATGCAGTGATGCCTGGAGTAGTTTATGGCACATTACTTTATTTAGGTGAACGTATTTCCAATCTTCTATCGCACAGAATTACATCTCAATCAGAATTAGATGAAGTTGTTGAGAAAGAATCATCTAAATTTGAGAAAAAACATGGGAGACGATTTTTATTCTCGCAATTCAACGAAAGTGATGGGGGTAACGCTTCAGTTTTTGGCTATGACCCTGAAAATGAAAGAACAGTAAATTATCATAATCCCTACGAAGGGATTCCTAAAATCAATTTGATTAGAGTTGGTGGCAAACAAGCAACAACAGGTCAGGTAATACATGAGTTATATCATGTTTATGAAACATTAGACAAATTACCAGTCAATAAAGTCTTAAAAATGTTAAAGTATTTATTTGTCAATGAACCACGAGCAATAATTTATGGGCTAAAGGGTATTGGCACATAACCACACATTCACAAAACCAATCCAAATACTTCTTCTTACAATTTACTGATAAAATTTCTTTTATCCTTTGCACACAACAAAACCTTTTTATATCAACTTAGAATAATCTAAATTAGGGGGGATCAAATGTTAGTAGGAGTTGTTGGAAAAGCAAATACTGGAAAATCTACATTCTTTAAGGCAGCTACATTAGCAGAGGTTGAAATAGCAAACTACCCATTCGTCACTATAAAGCCAAATTCTGGCGTAGGTTTTGTTAAAGTAACCTGCGTAGATAAAGAATTTAACATAGAATGCCAACCAAAACACGGTTATTGCTTAAACAACACTCGCTTTGTTCCAGTCCAATTAATAGACGTAGCAGGCCTTGTACCTGGCGCTCATGAAGGGAAAGGCATGGGCAACCAATTCTTAGATGACCTAAGACAAGCAGATGTTTTAGTACATATATTGGACATTTCTGGTTCTACAAATAATAAAGGCGAACCAGTTGAACCAGGTAGCTATGACCCTGCTAATGATATAAAATTCTTAGAAACAGAACTGGATATGTGGTATTTACGCTTGATAAATAAAGGATGGGAACCATTAGCAAGAAAGGCAATACAGGAAAGACAAGAAATGAACAAAGCCCTTGCTTCTCACTTGACTGGATTAGGAGTAAATGAAAAGATAGTTGAAGAATTAATAAAGAAATTAGAACTGCCAGAAAATTTAACAAAATGGAACGAAGAAACACTAAAGAACCTAGCTATAGAAATAAGAAAAACAACAAAGCCAATGATTATAGCTTGCAATAAGATTGATGTTCCAGGTGCTCAAGAGAACTTTGAAAGGTTAAAGAAAGAATTTTCTGATTATATTCTAGTTGCGTGTTCTGCAGAATCTGAATTAGCCCTAAAAGAAGCTGCAAAACATGAACTAATAGATTATATACCTGGAGAAAATAATTTCAAGATTAAGGGTGAAAGCAAACTAAGCGAACAACAAAAGAAAGCCCTAGAATTTGTTAAAGAAAATATCCTCAAGAAATTCAATGGCACGGGAGTACAAAACGTTTTGGATGATGCTGTCTTTAGGTTGCTAAATTATATAGCTGTTTATCCTGTTGCAACTTCACATTTCCAGGATAAAGATGGAAATGTTTTACCTGATTGTTTCTTAGTTCCAAACGGAATAACAGCTTTGGAATTTGCATTTAAGGTACATACAGAGATTGGAGATAATTTCATTAAAGCTGTTGACTTAAAAACAAAACAAATCATAGGAAAAGAACACCAATTAAAGAATGGGGATGTTGTGGAGATAATAACAAGTAAATAATTGTCTCTTTACTTTGCCTGTGTATTCTTTAAACTTCTTAGTCTTTCGTTGAGTATCTCAGTTCCAATTCTTTTTGCTTCTTCAATCAAGTAAGGGTAATAGTTAATAACCTGAGTAAAAGCCCATATGCGATTTCTCATTGTTCTGAAGCAAGGATACTACACACGTTAGTGTGTAGAGGAATTGCGTAACACGAACCTTGCTTTCCTCCGTAAAGTTTTTCTACCATTTTGAATATAAAATATACGCGCGACGAAAACCGG
>JAYEIZ010000212.1:0-2268 GCA_034660355.1 Nanobdellota archaeon | reverse complement strand
ACAATGTAAATAATGAAGTGTCCTAATAATTTAACATTAAAAAGTGATAGGATAAAGTACAGCATGCTTAGATACGTATTAGGGGATACACATGCTAATAATACTTGGATTGAGAATAAAGGTTTTCCTAATCAAGAAGTTCCGTTCGAGAAATTAGCTGACGGTTCAGAGTCTAAGCTGTTTAGTAGAATAAAAGAAGATACTGATGTGTATAATGCAATATTGGTAGCTTTCAAGATAAGACAGGAAGAATTTAAGGAAAAGTACGGAGATTGGGAAAAGCATAGCTATAGGGGAAGAATCTATGAGAATGGAGAGCCTCTATATTCTGATTTACTGTATGGTAGAATATTTGAACCAGTATCAAGTAAGCAGGCAGAGCAGTTAAAGAATGCTGGTGAATATGGAATAGAAGGTATAAATGAATTGGAATTGGAGGATATTGTAGATTCTTTGGTTGGAGACTTGTTTACTATTGTAGATGCAAGTGAGATGACAATGGTAAGATTAAAGTCAGAGTATAAGCTCAAATTGGAGCATAAGTTAGGGCGGGTTAGAGAGGCATTAGAAAGTATGACTGACGAGGTACGTATTGAAAGATACAGAAATGCTATTGATAAGATTGAGATATTATTAAAGCCAGACAATTTTAATAAGCTAATGAATATAGTTACAGAGGTTATTCAGGAGTCTAACTATTCTATTGAGGATATAAGAAAGGATGAAATGAATGATTATAATAAAGAATTAGAATTGGTAGATGAGGGTGTTAAGGAAGTGTGGGATGATAAGAAGAAACTTGCATTGCATATGAAGGATACAGCATCCTTTAAGCTCAAGATGTTCTTAGCCTCTACTCCGATGTATAAGAGTGAAATGGATAGTGAGGGTAATGTAACTTCCTCTGATGTTCCTTCGGGTAGTGTTATACTCACTAAAAAGCATCATAATCATGAAGTATTGCTTGGGGAGCTTATAGCGGCATTGCATGATAATAATGGAAACGTAGAAGACTTAATAAGTTATTTAAGAAAAAGTAATAGAGCGGATTTTCAAGATGTTGGAAGAAGGCTTGCAGATACAGATGTAGAGAATATACATCAGATAAGAAATGCTTTTAAGATAGTTATGGATTCTCAATATCACGATAATAAAACATTGTTGTTGAATGCAGGTTTTGATGGAAAGAAAAAGAAGTTCAGTAACATCTTTATGATATTCTCAAGTAATAGAAATAAGGCAGATAGAGAAGTAAGAGCTAATTGGAGAACTGGCACAATAGAGTCTACTTATGCGGGTCTTAATAAGATGTTTAAAATAGAAGCGAATGAGGTATCAATAGACTATGATGTTATGAAAGGAAGAAGAGACCAGATAGAAGAGTGGGGTAAGATGTTGAAAGAGAGGAAGGATAATGCTGAACATTTGGAAGCTGTGGTAGAGGATATTGTGCCGGAAATGACAAGGTGGTTGGAGGATTTAGGAATAAATATAAGTAAGAATCAAATGAAGTATATATTGAACAATCCTTCAGAATATATGGAGTTTAAGGATAGGCTAGGAAGACCTCGTAACATAGAGACCCATCACCTGTTTTCGTCTCAGAAGTCTTATTCGGGAGAGAATGTATTCTATGAACTATTTAGCGTAGGTAATGAAGCTACGGAGTTAGCCGAACAAAGCCTTTCAGTTTTTCTCAGTTCTACAAATGTTTTTGATACAAGAGCAATGAAGAGATTGGCTACTTCTTATATAAAGTTTAATAAGAAGTTATCTGATAGTACCTATATGAATGGAGAAAATAATCAAGTAGCTACTTATGGTATGCCTAGCAACCTTTCTATAAACATGAAGAACTTAAAGAGTAATAAGGATAATGTTTTTGAAGACTTGTTGAATGACCCTTTTAGTTCCACTTCTTATTGGCTTAGTAATATGTATTATGACGGTAAAGTAGTGTCTTCTTTTATGAATAGGTTTGAACTTGAGTTGTTTGATACATTTAAAAAGAAGGGTGGATATAAGTATAAGACCAGAGTTAATATGAGTGATTCTGAAATGCTTGTAACTCAATTGGCATTGTTTGTTAATAGTGGTAGTACTGATGCTATGAGGTTCTTTCCTACTGTATTTTCAGATAAGTCTCGAGATATACTTATGAAAGTACCTAAGATAAAGATTAATGAGCATTCAGTAGTTTATAAATCAGAAATAGGAGAGGATGGAGATATTACAGTAAACATTAAGGGGTTAAGAAGTAGTCAGTTA
>JAYEIZ010000211.1:0-9983 GCA_034660355.1 Nanobdellota archaeon | reverse complement strand
GATAATAACCAAGAGAAGGATGATGGCTAAGTTAGTTCAAGTTACGGCAAGGATTATCCTACATAACAGAAGAAGATTGTCTTACTTTAAGAGGCTGGCTAACGCCAGCTAATATCCACGCAAAGGATGTTTTGAATAAAAGTAAAACCAACAATAATGGCGAGGCGAACCGAGGGTCGGCTCCGTCGGAGTGGTTCGCAAGGTTTTGCGCAGCAAAACCGTCGAAGCCATGATTATTGTTGGTCTACAAAAAAGGAAATAAGAAAGATGCGGCGGCCGGGATTTGAACCCGGATAAGAGCGTTGGCAACGCCCTATCATAGCCATTAGATCACCACCGCATTACATGTACTATTTGATAAAAAAGGCCGTTTATTAAGTTTTTTGTTTTAAGACAGAGTCCCACACAAGAATATTCTTATCCACAAAATAACTAATTCTATCTCTAAGTTCCATAAATTCCTTAAATGCTTCTTTAATGAACTCAGCATCTTTATCGGTATTCTCCCAATAAAGGCTTATTTTAAGTGATTTATTGGTCAACAAAGACAAATGAGATATTATAAAGAAAAGTTCTTTCTTATCTTCATCTGAAAGTGCTTCGTGCTGTTTCAATGAAGGGAAATAGCTCAGAGATGGAATATATATTGAATGAAGGAAATGAATCCAGTTCTGAAAGGTATCAACAATTTTATGCCTTATAGCAACTAGCAAATGCCCAACAAACTCGCTTTTACCATCAACTATTAAGACAATCCCAAAATTATTGTTCAGATCATCAAATAAGGGTAAACTATACTTTTTTTGAAATACGCTATACTTTTCCATTAATTGTTTTTCAATACTCATTTTAAAGAATGGGCCCAACCAGAATCGAACTGGTGATCTACACCTTGTAAGGGTGTTGTCATAACCACTAGACCATGGGCCCCTTACACGGAGGATTTAAACTATAATATAAAAAGCTTTTTATATTTAGAGATTTAATTATAGTTCTGATGGAACAAATACTAACTAATGACCCAAATAAGGAGTCTCACGAGAAAATCTACGATATGTTAATAGATCAAGATGACGTTACATGGCAGACTATCATTCAAGAGCTTATAAAGTCAGAAGAGATGGATCCATGGGACATTAACATATCATTATTGACAAAAAAATATATTGAGACTGTAAAAAAACTAAAAGAGCTGGACTTCAGGGTTTCAGGCAAAATGCTATTAGCAGCTGCATTACTATTAAAGATAAAGTCAAACAAACTGGTAGGAGAAGACATCGAATACTTAGACAAGTTAATATCAAGTGAAGAAGAGCAGGAAGATGAACTATTAAACTTTGAAGAAGACCTGCTACCAAGGTCAGCTGAAGAAATCCCCCAAAGCCTTATTCCAAGAACTCCTCAGCCAAGAAAAAGAAAAGTCTCAATTAACGATCTGATGGGTGCTTTAGAAAGGGCATTAGAAGTAAAGCGAAGGCGTGTCTTAAAAAGCATCCCACCTATGAATGTAGAAATACCAGAAAAAAAACGAGACATATCAGACATCATAACAGAGATCTACCACAAAATAAAATCCTTCTTCTGGGACACAAACAAAAGAAAGATGTCTTTCTCACAACTTGTACCCTCTGAATCAAAGGAAGACAAAATATACTCATTTATCCCATTACTCCACCTAACTACTCAAAGAAAAGTAGACCTTTTCCAGCAGAAACACTTTGGAGAAATTGACGTCATCTTAAGGAAAACAGATGAAGAAGTAAAAAAGGAACTTGAGCTAAATTCTTAACAAAAATACAATCAGATTAATTAACAGAAAATTAGTCAGCCATGGCGCTGGTCGGCGGAGGGTTGTTCCTTCGGAAACCGCCGAGGAGGAGCGAAGCGACGACAGCCGCCAAGGTGGCTGGGTAATTTTAGAATTCCAAGATATAATTCTTAATACAAAAGCTTTTTAAACACCAAATAATTCTAAACACTAGGTGGTTTTATGTCTGATAAAATAAGCATACTAGCAGGTACTGCTAATTTAGAGCTGGCAAAAGAGATATCATCTCATCTAAAGATACCCCTAACACCTGTGGAAGTAAAGCACTTCAACGACGGCGAGATTTATACCCATATTGAAAAAAGCGTTCGAGGCTCAACAGTATTCCTAATACAACCCACATCTCCACCTGTAAACGACAAGCTGATAGAGTTTCTCTTAATTACAGATGCATTAAGAAGAGCTTCTGCAAAAGAAATCAACGCAGTAATACCTTATTATGGCTATTCTAGACAAGACAGAAAAAATATGCCTCGTGAGCCAATATCTGCTAAATTAGTGGCAAACTTAATAGAAACAGCAGGAGCAGACAGGGTAATAACTTTTGATTTACATGTTGACCAAATACAAGGCTTTTTCAACATCCCTGTTGATAACTTAGAAACAGTTTCTTTAATTGCAAACTACCTACTAGACAAGAATCTAGAAGATGTAGTTGTTGTCTCACCTGATGTAGGGGGAGCAAGAAGGGCAAGAAAGCTGGCAAACATCCTAGGAACAGACATAGCTGTAATAGACAAAAGAAGACCAAAACATGGTGTTGCAGAGATAATGAATGTAATAGGAAAAGTAAAAGAAAAGAATGCAATATTAGTAGATGATATGATTGACACCGCTGGAACTATAACAACTGCAGCAAAAGCACTAAAGAAAAAAGGGGCAAAAGACATCTACATATGCGCAACTCATGCCTTACTTTCAAGCTCAGCAGTAGAAAAGCTAAAAGATGACTCAATAAAAGAGGTCATAGTAACAAATACAATAGACATTCCTGAAGAAAAAAAATTTGATAAACTAAAGATAATCTCACTATCAAAACTATTAGCAGATTCCATAACAAAGATACATCAGGGAACACCAATGGGATTGTTGTTTGATAATCTGTATAAGAGGGCAGAGTCTAAAAGAAAATGAATGAAGAAAAAGTACAGGAAAAATATATAGAAATGAAAACATTAGAGGAACAGATGAAACATATGCAGGAACAGGCAGCAACCCTGGAACAACAGCTAATGGAAACTATGACAATAAAAAAGAGCCTAGACGACTTCAAAAAAGCCCAAAAAGGTGATGAGATACTAGTTCCAATAAGCCAAGGAATATTCGCAAAAGCAGAACTGAAAGAAAACAAAGAATTTCTTGTTAATGTTGGGGCTAACACCATAGTCAACAAAGATATTGAATCAACAAAAAAGCTGATGGACAAACAGATAGAAGAGATGCAAGGAGTACATTCTAAAGCAATGATGCAATTACAGCAATGGGCATTAAAAGCAGCAAGTATCGAGAAAGAGTTAAAAGAACTATCTAAATAAAAATGTTCAAGTTCTTAAAAGAAAAGTTAAAAGAAGGAATTAAAAAGATTTCTGGAAAGATTGATGAAGAAGGCGTTACCGAAGAGAAGATAGAAGAGCCAATAAAATTTTCGAACGGAAGTGAGAAAGGTTTAGAAATGTCGGAAAAGCGAAGCTTTTCTGAGCACACTCCGAAATCAAAGGTTTCGGATGAGCCAAAGACTTTTCAAAAAGAAGAAAAGAAAGGAATTCTTTCAAAAGTAAAAGAAAAATTTACTAAAAGAAACATTATTGAAGATATTGAAAAGAAAGAAGAAGAAATATTAGAAGAAGAGAAAGAGATAATCGAAGAAGAAAAGGAGCTGGAAGAGAAGACAGAAGAAGAATCAGAAAAAGAACAACCAATAGAAGCGCCTGTTGAAGAAGAAGTCAGAAAAGAACTCAAAGAAGAGGAAGAAAAAACTCTGGAAAAAGAACGAATAGAAAAAGAAAAGGAATTCGAACAAATAGGGGAAGTTGCTAAAAAAGAAAAGAAAGGCTTCTTCCAAAAGATAAAACAAACAATCCAGACAAAAAAGATAGACCAAAAACAGTTTGAAAAGCTATTCTGGGACTTGGAAGTTGCATTACTGGAAAATAATGTCGCTGTTGAAGTGATAGATAAGATAAAATCAGATTTAGAAAAAGAGATCGTAGATACTCCATTATCAAGAAGAAATATTGAAGAAACTATAAAAAATACCTTAAAGAGTTCTATAGAAGAATTATTAGATGTTAAATCATTTAACCTACTAGAAAGAATAAAAGAGAAAAAGCCATATGTCATCTGTTTTGTAGGGATAAACGGTTCTGGAAAGACTACCGCAATCGCTAAGATTGCAAACTTACTGATAAAGCAGAATATTTCAGTAATACTTGCTGCCGCAGACACATTCAGAGCAGCCTCAATAGAACAGATTCAGTTCCATGCAGACAAGCTAGGTATAAAGCTGATAAAGAATGATTATGGCAGTGATCCAGCAGCAGTCGCATTCGATGCGATAAAGCACGCTAAATCAAAAGGAATTGATGTTGTATTGATAGACACAGCAGGCAGGATTCACTCAAACATAAACCTAACAGATGAAATGAAAAAGATCATAAGAGTAACAAAGCCAGATCTAAAAATCTTCATAGGCGAAAGCATAACTGGTAATGATTGTGTTGAGCAGGCAAAAAAATTCGATGAAGCGATTGAAATAGATGCTATAATCTTATCAAAAGCAGATATTGACGAGAAAGGCGGAGCAGCTATCTCAGTAAGCTACGTTACTAAGAAACCAATAGCTTACATTGGAACTGGTCAAGAATACCAAGATATAAAAGAATTCAATCCTTCTGACATAATAAATAACCTTGGATTAGCTTAAAGCTAATAGGATAATCACTCAAACTCAACTTCTCCATCAAAATAAACACCTTTATGCAGCTTAACAGGCCTCCAATTATCAATAACTAGTTTTGCCTCTAACCATTCTGCCAATTCTTCAGGATTTCCAATTGTAGCAGACAAAGCAATAAGTTGCATCTTCTTCAAAAGTTTCCTAAGTATTGTTATCAATATCTCAAGAGTAGGTCCACGCCCAACATCATTAAGTAAATGTACTTCGTCAACAACAACAGTTGCAATAGAGCTAAGCCAGGGCGTATGGTGTCTTATTAATGAATCCAGCTTCTCAGCAGTGCATATTATAACATCATACTCTGCAAGATATGGGTCAGCTGAATCTAAATCTCCAATAGACAACGCTATCTTGATAAAGTCGCCATACCTCTTCTTAAAATCCTTAAATTTTTCAGAGGCTAGTGCCTTCAAAGGAACAATATAAACACACTTCCCTTTACCCTCTAAAATATTCTTCATAAAAGCTAGTTCAGATATCAAAGTCTTACCAGAAGCAGTAGGAGTACATACCAATAAGTTATTACCTTTTAACAATCCCTCCTTCACGGCCTTTTCCTGCGCAGGCCTTAATTCATTCACTTCTTTATCTATCACATCAAATAACTTTGAAGGTATCTCCTGCTTAATCTCTTTAAGCTTCATAAGAAATATTGAATTATTGTTTATTTATTAGCCTTTCCCTGGTTCTTAACAGCTTCCATTGCATTCTTCAAAGCTTCAGGGTCGCCTAAATAATAATGTTTTATTGGCTTTAAAGATTCATCAAGTTCATAAACAAGAGGTATTCCAGTAGGTATATTCAGCTTTACAATCTCATTTTCAGGAACGTTGTCTAAATACTTAACCAAAGCTCTTAAACTATTCCCATGTGCAGATATAATGACCTTTTTGCCTTGATTCAATACCTGAACAATCTCATCATGCCAATAAGGCATAACCCTCTCAACAGTATCCTTCAAACACTCCGCTACAGGTAAGTCTTTATCATCTAAATCCTTATACAATTGATCATTACCCGGATAACGTTTGTCAGTCTTCTTAAGTTCAGGCGGTCTTATATCATAGCTTCTTCTCCATATCAAAACCTGCTCTTCACCAAACTTAACAGCCATCTCAGATTTATTCAGGCCCTGCAAATCACCATAATGTCTTTCATTAAGTCTCCATGAATGTTTTATTGGGATGTCCCTTAGATCCATCTTCTTCAAGACAATATCAGTTGTTCTTGTAGCTCGTTTCAAAACAGAAGTAAAAACAATATCAAAAGTAAACCCTTCTTTCTTCAATAACTCTCCAGCTTCTTCTGCTTCCTTTACTCCCTTATCTGAAAGATCAACATCAGTCCATCCTGTAAATCTATTCTCCTTATTCCAGGTACTTTCACCATGCCTTAATAATACTAGTTTTATCATTTTCTAAAACCCTTGCCCAAATATTTAGCTTCACTCCCTAATTCTTCTTCAATACGAAGCAATTGATTGTATTTAGCATTCCTATCGGATCTTGCAGGTGCTCCTGTCTTTATCTGTCCTGCATTAACACCAACAACTAAATCTGCTATAAAACTGTCTTCTGTCTCCCCACTTCTATGCGAAACAACTGCAGTCCATTTATTGTCATAAGCCACCTTAATAGCATTTAGTGTTTCAGTAACAGTCCCTATCTGGTTTACCTTGATAAGAACAGAGTTTGCAGCACTAAGTTCAATTCCTTTCTGTATCCTTTTAGTGTTTGTAACAAACAGATCATCACCAACAATCTGTATCTTACCTCCTAGTTTAGAAGTCATCTCAGTCCAAGAATCCCAATCATCTTCAGCTAAACCATCCTCAATAGAAGCAATTGGATATTTCTTCACAAGTTCAGCATAAAAATCAACCATCTCTCCACCACTCATCTTTTTACCATCTACTGTGTATGTTCCATCCTTAAAAAATTCAGATGCAGCAGGGTCCAATGTAAATACCATATCTTTCTCATATCCAGCTTTCTTACAAGCATCAAGCATCAAATTAAGCCTTTCATCAACTGTCTTAAGTTCTGTAGGTGCATATCCACCTTCATCTCCTATAAGAGTTGAACCCGCACCTAACTTACCTTTCAACAATTTACTAAGATGATGATAAGTTTCAGAAACCATCCTGATTCCTTCTCTAAAGTTTGAGGCTCCAACAGGCATTATCATATGTTCCTGGATACTATTCTCCTGTCCAGCATGTTTCCCCCCATTAATAACATTGCACATAGGAACAGGAAGTACATTTGGAGTAACACCAAAAAGATCTCCAATATAGCTATACAATGAAACTCCTTTCTCTGCAGCACCTGCCTTGCAGCATGCCATTGAAACAGCTAAGATTGCATTAGCACCAAGTTTATCCTTATTCTCTGTTCCATCAAGTTCCAACATATCCTTATCAATCTCATTCTGATCAGTACAGCCTAAACCTACAATTCGCTCAGAGATAAAATCATTAACATTAGTAACAGCTTTCAAAACACCCTTGCCGAGATATCTTCCTTTATCACCATCTCTAAGTTCTAATGCCTCATGAACGCCAGCAGAAGCGCCGCTAGGAACCATTGCCCTAAAAACACCTTTCTCTGTAACAACATCGCACTCTATTGTAGGGTTGCCCCTTGAATCAAGAACTTCTCTTGCTTTAACTGATTTAATCTTACTCATTGTATCACCCTCTGAATAAATAAGAAAATTTCTAATATAAATAAGTTTTGATTTATAGAAATAATTTATCCTATATAAGAGACTTCCCCTTTCTTCGTTCTCTTCAAAACACCATGTTTAGGCAGCACTTCTTCTTTCCCCTTAATACCTTGGTTCTCTATATAGTCTATCTCTTTCTCTAGCTTATCAACATTAAGGCTTAGGCCTAATTCATGATTAAGTATCTTCAATATCTCCCTTGCACCCTTAACACCCAAATACATCGGGTGTCCATAGGTTTCTGCTAACAATGAAACTGAATTTATGTTCCTTCTTGTAGCTAACCCTAACAAAAGGCCAGAAACACCGACTATTGGCCCTACAATACCATAAAGTTGATCATTAACCCCTCTTGACTTATATTTCTTGATTATCTGCTTACAATTTCCAGTACAGTAAAGCTTAGGTGTCTTAGGTATCTCTGCAAGGCCTATCCCCCCTAATGTTATAATCTGCTTAGCCTTAAAGCTTTCAGCTATATCCAGAATCTTCTCAGCAAAATCATAAGAGCTTATTTCATCTATTGGCTGTACATCTCCACCCATCAACAACAAATCATTGTCTTTGCATTTCTTATAGAATATCTCTATCTTAGGCAACTCCACTAAATTCTTTTCATTCACAAAAACAGAATTAGGAAATGTATGTGAAGTGATCTCATAGATCTTCTTAGCACCAAGTTCATCAACAATAAAATCAATTGCAACCTTACCTACATTGCCAATACCTGGCAAACCTTCTATTAGTACTGTTTTACTTAAATTTGGTTTCTTGCCAAACTGGTCAATTCTCCATGCGCTCATATTAGCCCCTCTCCCTTCAAAGATTCAGATTTTACTTGTCTCCTATATTTACCGTATTTATCATCCGAGCTGTATTTAGGAGGTATTTTTCTAACAGTTGCCTCACCACACTTAATACACTTATCCTTCATAGTGTAGGTTCCACAACTATTGCATATAAAGATGTGGTTCATTCTTTCTTAACAAACTCTCCACTCCCATCATGACTCTCTATAAATGATAAAGCATTACTCACTGCTTTCTCTAATATCTTTTCAGCATCTTTATACTCATTAGCTTTAGATCTTATTGCGTATAATCCCCCACCTTCATAAGTTAGATCAATATTACCGCCTTGGACTGCTTTCTTCAAAGTATTCTTAATTACATCTACACCGTCAGGCATATAACTCCTAAGCTTTAACTCCCCACCTACGAAAACCTCCTGCGGCTTCATCCTCTCCATTACAAGTTTTGTTAAAGCTTCTGCTTTCTCCTTATCTATATCTAACCCACCTAAGGAAAACTCTCCCTTAACAATATCTTCAAAACAATAATGTAATAGATCATATTTCTCAAGAATCTTTGAAGAAAGCTCTTCATAAAGTTTCTTAACATCCATATTGAATTGCTTTGCAACAAATTCAATTATCTTCTCTGCTTTTTGTTCTTGCTTTATTTCATTAATCTTTCCTTTCTTCTGGCCTTCGTTAACCCTTCTCAAGCTTAGGTCAATATGTCCTTTCTCTGTATCTATTCTTAAGACTTTACAAACTACTTTCTTACCTTCTTTAACATAATCCCTGATATTCCTAATTCTACCAGGACTTACCTCAGAAATATGAATCATGCCGCCTTTGCCATATTCATCCATATCTACAAAAACACCATGATGAAAAACCTTAGTAACAGTACACAAAGTAAGTTCTTCTTCTTCAGGAAAATTTTTTTTCTTTAAAAGCATCTTTATTCCAATACTTCTAATATTCTTGCTTTAACCTTGGTCTTACCACCAGTAGGCTCTGCAATCCTTTTAGAACAAACCAAACAGCTTACTGCTGAACTAACCTTCCCAAAAATTATCTGCTCATTCTTGCATTTAGGACATCTTACCTTTATGAATTTACTTGCCGGATCTTTTATTGCTTTCATTTTTATACAAACTCCACCCTCTTAGCTCTTAATCCTTTTTTTTGCACACTTGTTTTCTTACAATCTTTACAAGTATACCTTAAATCAGTCTTCTTTGTCATCTTCTTTCCAGTCATCTTAAACTTTGTTATTGCTTTTTTAGAATACCTACCTCTATTTCCTATTCCCCTAGCTGCTCCTCTTCTCCTAGCTCTAACCTTGCTCCCATAAGTCAAACTGCTAGGGCTGCCTCTCTTCGACTGCGTCACTTTATGCTCAGTTCTCTTCTTACAATGTTTACAGTACCTTTTAATCATCTTAGGAATTTTCATTTTTAGTCCTCGAAAAATGAAAGCTTAGAAATCTATAAGATTTCTATTGTTTTCATGAACTAAGGGAAAATCTGTCTATTTATAAATGTTACTGGTATGACTCCTTTGAGTGGATATTAGCTGGCGTTAGCCAGCCTCTTAAAGTAAGACAATCTTCTTCTGTTATGTAGGATAATCCTTGCCGTAACTTGAACTAACTTAGCCATCATCCTTCTCTTGGTTATTAT
>JAYEIZ010000210.1:0-2284 GCA_034660355.1 Nanobdellota archaeon | reverse complement strand
TCATTTTATTGTATTAAAAGTATTGAAAGCTTTTAATTCTTTTATTTGTTCGCTTATATTCTTGTAGGATACGTTTTCTTTTAAGAGTGTTTGGAGTCAGTTCCCAGTATGCCAAGAGTGTTGATATAACATCATCATCGTGGAATCCTCGTTGAGCACCAGCACCTTTCTTTTTGGCTTCGTCCGCCCAAACAAAAGTCTTAAACTCTTCTAATGTATCCTTATCGTAGATTTCTGGGAATCCTTGTCTTAATAGTTCTTGGAAGTTATCTATTAAAGCTTGTTTTGATTGATAGTTTGTTTTCCAACCCAGTTGGTTCTTTTCTATATCCCAACGTTCTTCGTAGGTTTTACGCTTATAAACATTTAAGTCTCTTATCTGTAAAAGCAATGCTTGTCCTGCTGCGTTTACTTCTGGGATTATTAAAGGTTTGTGATATTTATGGTAAAGAAATTTAACCTTTCCTCCTAAAGCAAAGATTGGAATATACCCATTAAACTTGGCAACCTTTCTACCATCTTCGGCTACAACTGATATTGATGATGGGTCTACGTGTCCTTCTGATGGGTCTACTCCCATTCGGTATTTCATACCAGGTTCATATCCCTCCCATATTTCACAACCCTCTTCTTTTCTTTTATATCGTCTTGTCTTCTGGGCATTGATATACTCTTCTCCAAATACTGCCCTGTCGGTTAGAACATCTGGTGTCCATTTACCATAAACATATCTATCAATCCATCTCTGGGTATGATTCATTTGCTTTTTTATGTAGTCATCTGGTAGGTGCTTCTTGTTGTCAAATAAAGAGCCTTCAATTAACAATGTATCCAACTTCTTTTTGGGTTTGGTCCAGCCTTCTTCTGTTTTGACTAATCCCTTTTTGAAATAATGGTATGCCCAAAAGTTAGCAGGATTAGTTGTCATATTGCCCTGTCTTAACAAAACATTGTCTTCTCTTCTTAATCTTGTCCCCAATGCATCAAATACGCTGTATTCAATCTCTTCTAACTGGTCTATGAAGAATCCGCCTAAATTCAATGATTTTACTTTCTGTTCTGCTTTTTTAATATCTCCTTCTGAACCAGATTGAAGAGCATCTAAACCAAAGAGAAGAATCTGAGAACCATTAAACAGGTTAATTACTGCATCTTTAACTCTGTGTTGATACCAATTATTCGGCATTAAATCAAATAGGTCTGGTAGGACTGCTCTTTCAATGTCGGATAATGTCTTCCTACCTAATAATATACGGTTTCCAGGGAAGAACAGGCTTAATAGAATCAGCTTGACATACAGCGCTATGCTCTTACCGCAACCATAGCCTCCAGAGTAGAGGACATAACCTTTCTTTGAATTAATGAATTTGGCTTGCCCTTTATTAAAGGTATATTTCTTACCCTTTAGGGTGATATCTTTAATCTTTGCACCATTCATCCAATCTTTTCCTAATTGTTGCCATTTTTCAGTGTTTGTCATATTTGAGTCTAATTCTGGAGTGTGCTGTGGGGGTATATATATTATCTCCCCTCTCAAAACGCACTCGACTACCCCTCCCCCCTATCGCTTACAACGCATTCTAAGGGGTCTACAAGCCGTTCTATATGCTTACAGGTAGTTTGGGTCATCTTTGTGTTTTTAGAGCCTTATACGGGCTGTGAGTGTGTTTGATAACCTCCCATCTTCTTATGTCGCATAATAGCTCTTATACGACTATATATACCCTAATATAAATCCCTGTAGCCTTGAGCCTAACCCTATTAAATCAACGTTTGTAGAGGGTGTTTTTTGTGTTTTCTCTGTTTTTTTATGTTTTTTCCTTGTTTTTTCTCCTATTATTCCCTTTTCTTATGTTTTCGGTGTTATATATTCTGTTATGTTCTGGGTTATTTTGTAAGGTCTGTGCGGGAGGAGTAAACATTCCTAGCCGTTCCTGACAATTCTTTAACACTTCCTTACCACTCTAATCCACTCTCCTTAGTATATGCTATCTCTCCTCTCTCTCTTCTTATGTTATACCTTATGTATTCCTTTAACCTTTCTTATCCCGCTGTATCCCGCTTTTCTTAGTTTTATCCCGCTCTTCTTCCTTTTCTGATAAGGCTTTTAAGTCTTTTGCTGTTATAGTTTTAGCATTAGGAAAGTAATCGTTTATTAGCTCATTTAGGGGATTTCTGCTCTTTTTTGGCTTATTTTTGTCTTTTTTGGGCATATTTAACGCATTTAAATGCCATATAAGGACTTAAAAAGAAGAAGTTGATGTATTATGCCTTTGAGATAGTT
>JAYEIZ010000209.1:0-10027 GCA_034660355.1 Nanobdellota archaeon | reverse complement strand
TATCAGATATAAAAATAGCTATGGAGCACCATGATAAGATAATAATAGCAATTGGAAGCTCTCAAGAGTCTGGTACAAAAAACAATCCTTTTACTTATGAAGAAAGAAAAGAAATGATTCAAAAAACACTAAAAGCCCATAAAATACTGGAGTATGACATCATACCTGTACCTGATATCAATAATGATGAGAAGTGGGTAGAGCATGTTAAAAGTATCATACCAGAATTTGATGTTGTTCATACAGGAAATGACCTTACAGAAAGGCTATTTAAAGAGAAAAACATAGAAGTGCATAAGATACCTTTAATCCCTGATATAAATGCAACTAAGATACGGAAAAGGATTCTTCATGGAGGTAACTGGAATGAGTTAGTTCCAAAAGAGGTTGTAGAGTATGTTGAGGAGATTAATGGGGCTCAAAGGGTAAAGGGAGCATAAGCTGACCATGGGAATCATTATAGGCTCCAAACTCAAACTTTCCACCCTTAAACATACCAACTGCTGCACCAATTCCTCCTTCTGGCTCTTTCCCAAGTATCTTAAAAAACAATTGTCTTGCCAAACCATTAAGGTCCTGTTCTTTCTCTAAGATAATGCTTTCAAGCACATCAGAAGCACTTAATGATATTTTATGCTTCCTGTCTTCAATTCCGGTTTTAGATGTTGATTCAATAAATGCTTTAGGATCAAGTTTCATGCATGAATTTAAAGTAAGATACCCTACTCTGTTATCATCCTCAATCAAAAGAGAATCTACAAACGGGCCCTTATATCCCTTACCACTCTTTAGATAAGCGCCATAATAAGCGCAAGGACTTCCACCACCTATCAAAACAGCTGTAATCCTTGGATCATTCTCATACTTAGGGACAAATGAATATCTAAATGCACCCTCCATGATAGATCTTACAGACAAAGAAGGATTCTCCACTGGATTCTCCAAATTTCTCCTAAGCCTTTCGCCCATCAGGCCATTAGAAGAAGTCAGAATAGGCCTTCCAAGAGTATCCTCAAAACCGGTAATACAAGCGTATAAATTCTCAATGGAAGAACGGGGGTATCTTATGTTCTGCCTAATTTTCTCAATTCCCTCCCCTAAAGCCCATACCTCAACCTTGTTTTTAGGTGGATTAACAACCAATTCCCTGTTAGAAGCACTCTTACTTGCCAAAACGAACCCTACAAGTGGATTTCTATCATACATCCCAAATGCAACTGCTCTTGCTCGATATACCATCTTCAAATCCAGAAGAACACAATCAGATTTATAACGTTTTCTATTTAAACCATTATAAGGTAGTTAAAATTAAACAAAAATATTTAAAAACACAACAAAATACCTAATTTAATATGGAAATACAAAAACCAAGCACAAAGGCAGAAGAAAACAAAATAAGAATCCCTGAATTACATACAGTTCACTGGAATAATGAACTCAATAGTGAATTAATCCAGGGAATCTCAATAAAAGGGCCTGATTTTGCTTTCAAAGACATGTTAGAAGAAACTCCAAACTTCTTAACACTAGGCCCATCAGACCTATTCAACTCAATAGAAGAAGAATATCAAAAAGTGAAAGATTTTGATTTTAAGAAACTGGATATAAAAGATATAAAGAAACATATAAAATCTCTCTAGCTAAAAACACCTTTTAACAAACCTTTCTTATTAGATTCTTTCTCAAACTGTTTTAGTAGATCTTTCTGTTTTTTAGTAAGTTTCTCTGGAACACCCACAACAACTTCTACATTCTGATTACCAGTACCGTTACCATGTAAGTATGGAATCCCTTTACCCCTCATCCTAAATACAGTATTTGATTGTGTTCCAGCTGGAATCTTTAATTTAGCATTCCCTTCTAATGTAGGAACTTCTATCTCGCCACCTAAAGCAGCAACTGTAAATGGAATATTTACCTTAACATTGATATCATCACCCTCTCTTTCAAACACCTTATGATCCTTCATATGCAATACAATATACAAATCACCTGACGATGCGCCTCTTGCACCTGCTTCACCTTCGCCGTTTATCCTTAGATTTGTTCCTTCTTCTGATCCCTTAGGTATCTTCACCTTCAATTTTCTTCTTTTATGTACTATACCGGTACCATCACAATCAGAACACTCTTCTTTTATGTATTTTCCTTCTCCCCTGCATTTTCCGCAGGTAGCTGTTGTAGAAAACACTCCAAAAGGCGTTCTCTGAGTCCTTCTCACTGCCCCATTTCCATTACAATCAGGACAAGTTATAATATCGCTATCAGATTTAGCACCACTTCCATTACATTCAGGACATTGCTCGTTTCTTGGAATAGAAATCTCTTTCTCTACTCCGAAAGCAGCTTCTTCTAAATTAATTTCCATATCATATCTTAGATCAGATCCTCTTGCAGCTTGCCTTCTTCTCCTAGAAGTACCAAAATGGGTGCCTCCACCAAAAAACTGGTCAAATATGTCACCAAAATCAAAAGAAGCAAAATCACCAAAGCCAAAATCATTTGCATTAAATCCTCTGAAGCCAGAAGCCTGTTTGAAAGAATCAGCATCTCCAAATTGGTCATATTGCTGCCTCTTTTCATCATCTCCTAAGACCTGTGCAGCCTCGTTTATCTCTTTAAACTTATCCTGCGCATCAGATTCCTCACTAACATCTGGATGATATTTCTTAGCTAATTTCTTGTAAGCTTTCTTAATGTCCTCTTTAGTAGAATTCTTTTCTACACCTAAAACTTTGTAGTAATCTTTTGCCATTTTATTTTAAGCCAACCTGATCTGCTATTTCTTTAACTGCATTTATTGACAATTCAAAAAATTCATCTAGGTTTAATCCTAACTTTTCGCACTCCACAATTATATCTCTTCTGACTGCTGCAGCAAATCTTTTATCCTTAAATCTTTTTTTCAAACCTTTAGCATTCATGCCATCTATTCCTTTCCTTAATAGGGCATATGCGTGAAGTAATCCGGTAATAGTTTCTGCACACGCCAAAGCGTGTTCTATTTTCTTTGACCGTTCCTTATCTTTCAACCCAGCACAATCAAAGCCATAACCGTGCGAAACCACCTGACAAATAAAGTCATCATCAAATCCAGCTCCTCTTAATATATCCGGAGCTTTTGTCAAATGTTCACTCACGTCATGCTTAGTAAGTCCCCAATCAACATCGTGCAGTAAACCTAACATCTTCCAATATTCTCCATCTTCTCCAAGCTTTTTTGCAAGAGCACTCATAATTGCTTCGGTTTCAAGATAATGGTTCATATCTGACTGGTCTTTATTATGTTCATTGATCAAACTTAATGCTTGCGCTCTATCAATCGGAAGATTCGTCATCTTTAACATTTTAGTTTCATTGCAATACTTTACAACTCTTTAATAATCTTTGGATTTTAAAAAAATAAAATACTTTTGAATTCGAAGAATTCTAAAGGTTTAGAAATGTCAGAAAAGCTTTGCTTTTCTGAGCACACTCCAAATTCAAAGATTTTGGATGATTCTCCGAATTTTCAAAACAAAAATTATTTTTTCTTTTCTTTCTTCTTATCGTCTTCTACTTTATAGTCAGCATCAACTACTTTGTCGTCTTTCTTCTTCTCTTCCTTTGCGTCTTCTTTAGCTCCAGCAGATGCTCCTGCAGCCTGCTGCTTCTTTGCTTGCTCTTCAGCTGCTTTCTTATACATCTCTTCAGAAACTTTTTGGAATTTTTGTGTTAAGTCGTCTTTAGCTTTCTTTATTGATTCATAGTTCTTGTCTTTGTCCTTTAAAAGTTCCTTCAAGCCTTCAATGTCTTTTTGTATAGGCTCAACTTGTTTCTTGTCAACTTTGTCGCCCATCTCTTTTAGTGTTTTTTCATACTGGAATACCATAGTTTCAGCTTCGTTCAACACATCTACTTTTTCTTTACGTTTCTTGTCTTCTTCTGCGTGAACTTCAGCATCTTTCTTCATCTGCTCAATGTCTTCTTCACTTAGTTTTTGTGTTGCAGTAATCTTGATGCTTTGTTCTTTGCCAGTACCTAGGTCTTTAGCACTAACATGAACAATTCCATTTGCATCTATGTCAAATGTAACCTCTATTTGAGGTACACTACGAGGGGCCGGAGGGATTCCTACGAGGTCAAACCTCCCTAGTGCTTTGTTGTCAGTAGCCATCGGCCGTTCACCTTGCAGTACATTAATAGTTACTGCTGGCTGATTATCAGATGCTGTTGAGAATATCTGCGATTTTTTGGATGGAATTGTTGTATTTCTTGATATCAGCTCGGTTCTTACTCCACCTAATGTTTCAATACCTAATGTCAAAGGGGTTACATCCAAAAGTAAGATGTCTTTAACCTCTCCTGCGAGAACACCTGCTTGTATTGAAGCTCCTTGTGCAACACATTCCATTGGATCTACTCCTCTTTCTACTTTCTTTCCAACTATGCCTTCAACAAACTTCTGTACAATAGGCATCCGTGTAGGGCCACCCACTAATATTATCTTATCAATATCTGCTGCTTTTAACTTTGCATCATCCATTGCTTGTGTTAATGGTTTTTGGCATTTCTTGATTATTGGATCAACTAATTCTTCTAGTTTAGACCTGCTAAGGCTCATCTTCAGATGAACTGGGTTGCCGTCCTTTTGTGTTACAAATGGAAGATTGATGTCTGTTTCTGTAGTTGTACTAAGCTCTATCTTTGCTTTTTCTGCAGCTTCACGTAAACGCTGCATAGCAGTATCATCTTCACTTAGATCAATACCTTCCTTGCTCTTAAAGTCATCTACAATGAACTTCATAAGTGCTTCATCCATATCAGTACCACCTAGCTGGGTATCGCCAGATGTTGCTTTTACTTCAAAAACACCTTCACTGAAATCCATTACAGTGCAATCTAATGTACCTCCACCAAAATCAAACACTAAGATCTTCATCTCTTTGTTAGATTTATCAAGTCCATAAGCAAGACATGCTGCAGTAGGCTCATTTATAATCCTAACAACATCTAATCCTGCTATTGAACCAGCATCCTTTGTTGCCTGTCTTTGGTTGTCATCAAAATAAGCAGGGACGGTAACAACTGCTTTTTCTACTTTCTCACCAACAAACTCTTCTGCGTCTTTCTTTATCTTTTGCAAGATAAATGCAGATATTTGCTGAGGAGTATATTCTTTGTTGTTGATGTTATACTTAAACGTAGTTCCCATCTTTCTTTTAGCAGCTGATATTGTGCCCTCTGCGTTACTTACTGCTTGTCTTCTAGCTGGTTCACCAACTAACATCTGTCCGTCTTTTGTAAGAGCAACAACACTTGGAAAAGCCTTACCATACTGCGTAGTGCCTTCTGCACTAGGGACAATTGTAGGCTTACCTGCCTGCAAAACAGAACACGCACTATTTGACGTGCCTAAATCTATTCCAATAATTTTTTCTTTTTTAGTTTTCTTTTCACTCATTTTCCTCACCTATTGTTTTATTATTTTTTTGCTTTTTAAATTAACATAATCAACTAATGTAACTGGGAGTCTCTATCTTGTCTTTATCACTGAGTTTCTTAGCTTCTTTCTTATTTTTCTTTTCAGCAATCGCTAAAGCTTTTGAAATCTCTATCTTTCCAAATTCTTTTTCATACTTCTCAAGCACACCACCAAGCAAATCATAGACTTTCTTAGCATGATATGGATCAACTAGGACAACATTATGCTTAAGGACTATTGAAGCCCTTTCCTTGCTTCTAGGATCCACCCTAGGTGTAACACTCTTAAAATCAAAAACAAACTGCAATGGGTTAAAATTTATACTTAATTCGTGTGCATAAAATGCATCTCCTTCATTAATATTCATATTTATTCTTTCTTCAGTCATTTTTCTTGCCTCCTTGTTAAATACATCTTTAATGTTTTTTCATGATCGAAAGCTAAGTCCATGTTCAAAGCTTCATCGATACTAAACCATTTTATATCAATAATCTCTTTACCATCAACTTGTTCATTTCCACTCGCTTCACCATAAAATACCAAAACTTCTCCGTGCCAATTGATATCAGGGTAAATCTCATCCCTATATCCTAGAAATTTTGGTTTGAATTCAAGGCCAGACTCTTCTTTTGTTTCCCTTACAACTGCTTCTTCAGCTGTTTCACCAAAGTCAATATGCCCTCCAGGTAATGTCCAGTGCTGATTAAAAGGTTCATGGTTTCTTTTAACCAAGAGAACCTTACTTTCCTTTACAATCACTGCACACGCAGTTGATCTTACATTATTTCTTGCATCTTCTATCATTTTAAAACCTCGAAGCTTAATATTTTCTTTAACTTCTCCTTATCGGGAACCAGTTCATCTAATTTCCCACCTTGAATTGTCTTACCGCCAGATTTAAGGTAAGCTGCATACTGCCTTACTGATTCAGGATCATCTTTATTTACTAAATAATTAAGCATAAACCATTGGCCTAACTTTTCTCCATGCTCGCTACAATTTCCAATCCTGCACTGTAAGGGCTTAACTGAATGTATCTTACATCCTTCTGAATCAAAAAATACACATTCACCGAATGGCTTATTGTTTGCCTTTATTTTTGGCCTAAATAGGGAGGTGTTGAAGAGCTCTTTTTCATCGAGATACTTTTCCTTGAGCTCTTCAGGGGTTATACTTAAAAATTGAGCTATTTTGCTCAAATCATCGTGTGCTAAAAAACCCGAACCATGCTTACAACAATTATTATTCCTATCACATTCTTTTCCCAGGTTTAAAACTTCACTCAGCGTTGTCTGTTTTTTTATCTCCATTTTTAGTAATCTTCACCTTACTGTGCCTTACTATCTTTTCTCCAAGCATATATCCTTTTTGTAATTCATCTAAAATAGTTCCTTCTTCCTTGTCAGATTCCTCTGTCAACAAAACTTCGTGCTTGTATGGGTCAAATTTCTTTCCTAAGCATTCTATTGGTCTCAAACCTTCACTTACCAATAGATTGTATAATTGGCCAAATATCAATTCAACACCCTTCACAAACTTTTCATTATTTTGAGTATTTCTCAAAGCAATCTCAAAAGAATCCAGTAACGGCAATAATTTAACTATCATATCATCTTTTGCGTACTTAACAAATTCTGCTTTTTGTTTTTCAACATATCTCTTATAGTTTTCAAACTCTGCCTGCATCCGTTGTAAAGAATCTGTCAACTCTGATATTTTCTTATCCTTTTCATCAACTTTCTTAACTTCCTTTTTTATCTCCTTTACCTTATGCTTAAGCTTATCTATTTGGTCTTCTTGTTTTTCACATTCTTTCTTTGTCATTTTGTTTATCCTCTGTTTTTGTTGATTTAAGGTCAACAAAGTCTAGTTAAACTCAACTAGTATTTAAATATTTATATTCTACAGAATATAGATTGACAAAAGTTTTATATAGTAAAGCCTCAATATCCTTCTAATATGATACGCTACTATAGGCAAAAAATAACAATAATACGCTCTAAAAAACCTTCTGAAAACACTATTAATCAAGAACTTCAGTGGTTAGGGGACTCATTAGGGCTATTTAACCTTAGAGATAAAGATAAATCCTGCTTTAGGATATTTATTGAACTGCTGAAATCTACAAAAAGAAGGCACCCTCTGAGTTCTGACGAACTAGCAGAGATACTTAGCCTAACAAGGGGCACTGTAATACACCATATAAACAAATTAATGGATTCTGGAATAGTTATTCATGAACAGAAGAGATACTCATTAAGGGTAGACAACCTAAAAGAACTAGTTGATGAGATCAAAAAAGATATTGAAAGAACATGCTCTGATCTAGAAGGTGTCGCAAAAGAGATTGATAGGAGGCTAGGTTTATGAAACTACCATTATCATTCTTGATATTAGTTCTAGTTCTGCCTTTCAGCTACGCTTCTATGGAGATTACTTCTCAATTAGAAGGAGAATACAACTTGGGTGATGAAATACCCTTATCTATTACAATAATCCCTGAAGAAACCACTAATTCACTTATTAAATCAACAATGAAGTGCACCAACAGATATGTTACTTATGATGTAAAACAATTTAAGATAAAAGAAGGGGAAGAGGTAAAGATTGATGTACCTACTATTGCTATTTTTGAAGGTGCCTGTAACATAAGAATAAATGTTGACTCTTTATTGGAAGGCCCTATAGAAGGCATATCCACAAAAGATTTTACTGTATCTAATAGGCTAGAACTTTCTTTTAGTGTAGATAAAACAGAGGCTTTACCTGGGGAGAAGATCAAGATAGAAGGGACTGCTAAGAGAAAGAAAGGAAGTATAGATGATGGAATTATCAAAATAAGATTCAATGGCATGGAAGAAGAGATGAACCTAAGAAGAACTGATTTCAGCTATACCATAGAACTAGGAGATGATATTAAATCAGGACAACATCAAATAGATGTAATGGTCAAGGATTCTTCTGAAAACTTCAACCAGCAGAGCAAGACAATAAATGTAAAAGTAGTACCTACAACATTGGAATTTGATATTGTCCAGGATAAGATAAAACCAATAGATACCTTAACATTAACTGTTATATTGTTAGATCAGGCAGAAGATCCAATTGATGCCTCAATTAATTTAAAGCTATACAAGAAAAAAACCATATTCAGCAAAGAAATAGTCTTATTCGATAAGAATATTCAGTCTAATTTAGAATCCGATTTCTCTTTTGAGCAGGATACTGCACCTAACAAATATATCTTAGAGGCAGTGTATTATGAATTAGAGGAGAAAGAAACAATCGAAATCTTGCCTTATTCAGAGATAAGCGCAACCTTAGAGGGGAATAAATTATTAATAAAGAATATTGGCAATGTAAAGTTCAAGAACAAAACTACAATAATACTGCAAAGCGACGGCAAAACATATATCCTAGATAAAAGGATAAGCCTAGATATTGGAGAAGGTTCAGAGATAGACCTATCTAAGGAAGTTCCTTCTGGAAACTATAAAATAACCTCATCCAAAAAAAACCAAGAAACAGGGGAAATAGTTGAAAAAGAAGTAGTAGGCACTGCACAAATTGAAGATAACCGGCCAGTATACAAGAAAGGGATGCAGGCAATAACCGGAAATGCAGTAAAAGTAGAAGGCACTGGAAGAGGGAAAATAGCCTCTGTCACATTGGTTCTCATAATACTTAGTGTTATTGCTTATTTTAACAGAAAAAGATTGAAAAAAATAATAGGAAAAATAATAGAAATAAGAGAAAGAAGGTATTAGTTCTTTCCTATAGATCTTCTAGCAGCACTCGTCAATCCTCTAGCAGCTCTTCCTCTCTTATCACAAATCCAATTTATCCTGGGATCTGCTTTTATAACTGGATGTGCTCTATCTATTAAGATCACTTCATACCAGAAATGTCTGCCATCCTTTCCAACATAATAAGAGTTTAGAACAGTGCAGTTAACAAATTTCTTTTGTGCTCTTGTCTCTGCAATCCATTGATAATTCATATCTAGTACTTTCTTTCTTCTCATATGTTTGCTTCTTCTTCCACTAGAAAACTTTGGGCGCATTCTTTTTTGCCTTAAAACACGCTGCCTAGCTAGAATGTAACCTTGCTTAGCTTTATACCCTAAAGAACGAGCTCGATCAAGCCTTGTTGGCCTTTCAATCCTTACTGTTACGTTTTCTTTCTTCCAACTAATTAATCTCTCTTTCCAAACAGCACCTAAATTAGCTTTAGGCTGTTTCCACAATTCCCTTATATGTTTATACATACTCATTTTAGCCTCCATTAGCAATATTGTAACGCCATAAACTTACAATGTAAGTTTAACGCCACAGGATTCAGGTAAGCTACTACCTACATTTCCTATTACTCTTAGAATTAAGAGTTTGTTTATAAAGTTTACTTTTAGCAACGTCAGGCGAAAACCTTCGGTTTTCTGGTGGTATATAAACTATAGAATCTTCTTCTCCAAAGGAAAAAGACCCGCTAATTATTTAAGTTAGCGAGCCTGTTGTTTAGTTAGTAACACAAAACAACAGGGTGATTAACTTCTTCCAGAATAAA
>JAYEIZ010000208.1:0-2299 GCA_034660355.1 Nanobdellota archaeon | reverse complement strand
AGAGGCAAAGAATAATATGAAGTGGAGTTAAATGATGGCTGGAGGAACCCGAATATCCCCTCACCCCGGAAAACAGACTGAATTCTTGCGTAACACTACAAGATGGCTGTTTTACGGTGGTGCAAGGGGAGGTTGAGGTGGCAAAACATGGGGTGGAGCTTATAAAGTAGCCTATCAAGGACAAACATACCACTACGAAGATGCAGAAGGCGAAAAGATTTCCAAACAAGCTTACAGGAGTCATCTCAAAAAAAGGCTCAGTCCAAAAATTATTGTAGATTCGGTTTCAATAGATTATCCGGACTATAAAGCTCTGATCATAAGACGTACATTTCCTGACCTTGAAATTAATGTAAGACCTGAATGTGATAAATTATATTTGAAAGATTCTAACGGCAATCCTTTTGCTTATTGGCTCGATAAAAAGAAATGTTATGTTTTCCCATCTGGAGCAAAGATATTCTTAGTTCATTGCCGAGACAAAAATGCTTTAACAAAATATATTGGTGGTAATAATCATGTGATATTCGTTGATGAGGCAAATCAGTTTCCGTGGGAGTGGATGGAAGATATTAGTTCAAGTTGCCGCTCTTCACATCCGGTAATTAAAGCACAAATGATATTAACTTCAAACCCGGGAGGAATAGGGCACTTCTGGCTGAGATCAAAATTTGTTGATCGATGTGTCCCGAAAGAGCAAGGCAAGAAAAAATTCTACAAAGAGTTTGATGTTTCAATACAGCCTTACGCATCGAATAAACCCTACAAAGATGAAGACGGAGTTGAATGGCAATATATCCCCGCAACAGTATTTGATAATCCAGCATTACTACAAAACCCCGATTATGTAAATGTATTAAAAAATATAACTAATCCAATTAAAAGAGCTATGTGGTTGGAAGGACGATGGGATGCAGCACCTGGATTATTCTTTGATAATTTTATTTATGAAACCCACGTAATTCAAGAAAAAGATTTTGTTTGGGGAGAGGAGTTTAGTTTACAAACACATGAGTTTTATAGAGCTATTGACTATGGAACAAAGAACCCAACAGCAGTTTTATTTATAGCAATAAACAAACGCACCGGAAAGATGGTTATTTTTGATGAGCTTATTATGCAAAGAGGTAATCTGATTAAAAACGACTTTGACTTTGACTTTGATGTGAGTTCAGCTCCAACAATTCAAGCTAAAATGATCCTTGCCTATACAAGAGGTAGACACCCATATCTAATGGAGGATGATTTTGAAGATAATATAGCCGACTCTGCTATGTGGCAGAAAACTTCAGAAAAAGATGCAATATTATATTCTCCTGCAGAATTATTCGAAGAGGCTGGATTAGAATTAACATCATGCGGTAAGAAAAACAGAGTTGTTGAAGCAGCAGTAGTTTATAACGGCTTTAAAATGGGAGATGACGGCATTCCCCAGATAAGAGCAAGAGAGAATTGTTTATATACTATTGAGACAATTCAGTCAATAGATCAAGACCCAAAAAACATAGATGATATAGATACAACGGGAGAGGACCATGCAATTGATGCCTTGAAATATATAGCTAAATTTGTTTATGGAACAATGGTAGAGCAAAAGCAAAATGAAAAAACTTGGAGAGACACTTTAAAAGATGCTGATAATGAAGGAGATGGTATAACATCATGGAAAGTTGCATAGATAGGAGATTTTATGAGTGAGAATGAAAGGGATCCGAGAGTTGAAAAGGTTATTAGATTAAGGCGATACAGCTTTGATGGTTTTAAGAAAGCCAGAAAGGCTTCTGAAAAAGCCATGAGATATGTTAATAGCATACAATGGACTTCCGCGGATATTGAGAGAGCAAAGAAATTAAAAAAACCTTACTTAACCTATAATATTATGATTCCTATTATTGTAGCTTTGAAGGGGCATGAAGAGTTAATGAGAAGACGACCAAAAATACGTGCAGTTAATAACTCTGATATTCATATTGCACAGATACTTCAAGGCAGATTTAATGCTGTATTGAATGAAGAGGATTACACAGAGAAGAGATTGCTTGTATTTGTTGATGCTATTATTACCAGGATGGGTGGATGGATTCAGAGAGACATAGTTCCCAACGAATTAGGTTATCTTGATTTCAAATATTCAGTTCCAAATAACATGAGGATTTATATAGATCCTGAAACAAGACAATATGATCTTTCAGATTGCGGATGGGTGATCAAAGAAGGTTGGTATTCACTTGAAGAGATTAAAGAGAAATGGGGCATAGATAAAAATTTATCTTATAAAGAAGCTGATCTCAGATGGTGG
>JAYEIZ010000207.1:0-31326 GCA_034660355.1 Nanobdellota archaeon | reverse complement strand
AGTCTTAGGTGAGCACCTAACAGCAACAACTGCAAGAGGGCAAAGACAACAAGCAAGATTCAGAATAATAGCATATAATGCATATAGGAAATCTATTTTATTTTTCTTTGAGCATTTCTACGGCAGCCCTCTTCAGTAAACTTTATATATGCTTCATATCTTCCATCTAGGTTATGAAACATCATATCCTAGTCACAGGGGGTGCAGGATTCATCGGTTCTTTCTTAGTAGACAAATTAATAGAAGAGGGACATGACATAAGGATACTAGATAACTTAGAACCCCAAGTCCATAACAATGAAACTCCCAATTACCTAAATGGAAAAGCCGAATTCATTAAAGGGGACGTATTAGATATATCACAATTACAGGAATCAATTAAGGACATAGATGTTATCTTTCATGAAGCAGCAATGGTTGGTGTTGGTCAGTCTATGTATCAAGTTAAGAGATATGTTGAAGCAAATACTGTTGGCACAGCTAATCTTTTAGATATCCTAGTTAACAAAAACCACAACATTAAGAAATTAGTAGTAGCAAGCTCTATGAGCACTTATGGTGAAGGTAGCTATAAGTGTGAAGATTGCGGAGAAGTTTCACCCCTATTACGCTCAGAAGAACAAATGAAAAAACAAGATTGGGAACTTCATTGTCCTGAATGTGATAAAATGCTAAAACCCATACCTACAAAAGAAACAAAAAGACAAGACGTTAACTCCATATATGCAATTACAAAAAAAGACCAGGAAGAGATGGTTCTGAACATTGGGAAATCCTATGGAATACCTTCAGTAGCATTACGTTACTTCAATGTTTTTGGACCTCGCCAATCACTCTCTAATCCATACACTGGAGTAGTTGCTATCTTTAATAGCATGATAAAGAACAATAATCCTCCAATCATCTTTGAAGATGGTCAGCAAAGCCGAGATTTCATATCAGTTCACGACATAGTTAATGCTAATATACTTTCAATGAACAAAAGTTCAGCTAATTACGAAGTATTCAATGTAGGTGCTGGAAGGCAGATAACAATTAAAGAGATAGCAGAAAAACTAGCAAAACTTCAGAATAAGGATATAAAACCTCAGATAATAGGTAAATTCAGAAAAGGAGATGTAAGGCACTGTTTTTCAGATATATCTAAGATAAGAAGTAAGCTTGATTTTGAACCGAAAATAGAGTTTGAAGCCGCAATGCAAGAGCTAATGAAGTGGTCAGACTCAATTAAGGCTATAGATAAGGTTGAAAAAGCAACCGCTGAATTAAAAGAAAAGGGATTAGTAAGCTAAGATGTGGAAGAAAAAAAAGGTTTCTGTTGTATTTCCAGCATACAACGAGGAAGAGAACATAAAAAACTCAATTGAAGATTTCTTTTCAACTAAGGTTGTTGATGAGATCATAGTAGTAGATAATAATTCTAAAGATAGAACAGCTTCAGAAGTTAAAAAAACAAAAGCAAAATTAGTAAGTGAAAAAAGGCAAGGCTATGGGTGGGCGAACAGGCGCGGCCTTAGCGAAGCCACAGGTTATTATATAATCACAGCAGAACCTGATGGCACATTCATAGGAAAAGACGTAATTAAATTATTAGTATATGCAGATGATTTTGAAGTCGTATTTGGAACTCGTACATCAAAAGAACTTATTTGGAAAGGAGCAAAGATGAATTGGTTCCTGCGCTTTGGAAACCTGTTTGTAGCTAAACTGCTAGAATATATCCATAATGGGCCTTGTTTAACAGATGTTGGATGTTCAATGAAGCTTATTAAGAGAGATGCACTAGATAAGATAAGGGGCAAGTTTACTGTCGGAGGCAGCCATTTTTCTCCGGAGTTTATGGTTCTGGCGATTAAGAATAAGTTGAAATGTGCGGAAATACCTGTTAACTATAAAAGCAGAATTGGTGAATCGAAAATAACCTCAAATTTTTGGAAATCTCTCAAGCTTGGGCTGGTTATGATCGGATCGATAATTTCTTACAAATTCAAAAAATAGACTGATATAATCTTTTTAGAAATTTTAAAATGGATAATGAATTAAAAAAGAAAATTGACGCGCATCTTGGAAATATGCTGATAAATTCAATGGGCCTTCTTCTCAAGAGTGGACCTCAAAGTAAGGATAAAGCTCTAAAAAACCCTAAAAAAATACTATTGATAAAATTTTGGGGCATTGGTAATTTAATAATGCTTACACCTTTGATAAAAGCAATAAGGGAGAAATTTCCAAAATCCCAGATATCTTTCTTAACACTATCAAAGAATAAAGGGCTATTTGAGAATCTTGAATATATAGATGAGGTAATCTACTATGATCTGGGGGCTATGGATACTGCAAGAATCATAAACCTGACTCTGAAATATTATGAGAAATTCGATGTTGCAATTGATTTTGAGCAATTCTTAAACATTTCGTCAATCATAGCACACTTTTTAGGCAAATACAGCATTGGCTTTAGCAACAAAACTAGGTCCAGGCATAAGATGTACAATCACTCAATTCCTCTCAAAACTAATATTCATGCTGTTGAACAGTTCTATGATTTATGCAAGGTTCTTGATATTAAATCAAAAAGTATAAAGTTTGAAAATTTTGATTCCATTAAGAAGAGCGACAATGTTGACAGCCTATTTAGAAAGATAGGTATGACTAAAAAAACAAAAAAACCTTTTCTGATAGGAATCCACATAGGGAGTAGTGAAAATGCTGAAGTAAAACGATGGCCAAAAAGACATTTTGTTGAATTAATAAACATACTCAACAAGAAGCTTGATAATCTAGCGTTTGTTATGACTGGCATAGAATCAGAAAAACATGATATGGGTGCAATTATAGGGAAAATAGAGAAAAAGAATGTTTATAACTCATGTGGGATATTTGATTTAAAGGACCTTATTTATTTATTGAAGAAGTGTGATTTATTCATAAGCAACGACACTGGACCCATACATCTCGCTGCAGCATTTGGGGTAAAATGCGTAGGTCTTTATGGGCCTACATCTCCAACATTATATGGGCCCTATGGAAAGAACCACATTATTTTCTATGAAAAAACACGATGTAGTCCTTGTGTTAATAACTACAACTCAAAAAGCAGCGATTGCAAGGATGCTATATGCATGAAAAAAATAAGGCCCAATAAAGTTGCGAATGTGATAATAGATTCAATAAAGAATTAATCTATATGGCCAAACACATATACATACAAGTTTGAGACAGTTAGTTTTTTAAACATCAAGACATTATTAATTAATACAAAATATGAACACTTATCGCCTAAAATACAGATTAATAATCCTAGGATGGCTAAAACATGAAAAATGAATACCTTACTTACCTAAGATCACTTCTGATTAAAAAGACAGATTTAGTTTCTTTAGTATTCTTTATTACAAATAAATGTAATCTGCGTTGCTCTCATTGTTTCTTGTGGAAAGGCCTGGATAAACCAGAGCATGAACTCAGTCTAGAGGAAATAGACAAAGTCTCGAAATCAATGGGCACTCTGCTTTCTTTATCTTTGACTGGTGGAGAGCCTTTCTTAAGGGAAGATATATCAGAGATAGCTGAATTGTTTTATCGTAACAATAACCTGAAGCACCTCTCTATCCCCACAAATGGTTTACTAGGGGATAAAATTGTTGAGAATGTGAACAAAATACTCTCAAAATGCCCCAAATTAAGCTTGAATCTAGCAATATCCTTAGACGGGTTAGAGAACACACATGACAAAATACGTGGGTTAAGTGGATGTTTCAAAAAGGCAATAGAAACTTATTCTAAGATTAAGAAAATATCTGAAAAAAGTAAGAAATTGACAGTTGAGATCATAACAACAATGACTTCAAATAATCAACATAATTTGGATAAATTCTATGATTTTGTAATAGGTGAACTAAAACCAGATTCAATAAACTTCAATATAATCAGGGGAGATGTAAAAAAGAAGTCATCTAAGAAAGTAGATGTAAAGATATATAGCAAAACCATCAAGAGAATTCAAAAATCATTTTTAGAGAACTCCATAACCGGATATGATAACTTCTCATTCTCAGAATACACAGCCGCACTTAGGATGGTAGAGCCAAAGGTAATAATGAAAACCTTGAAAGAAAACAAGTACCAATCAAGATGCTATGCAGGAATGCTAAACGGAGTTCTGTATAGCAATGGAGATGTCTTTCCTTGCGAACTTCTGAATAGGAAAATAGGCAACGTACGTGATTTTGACTATGACTTCAAGAAATTATGGTCAAGCAAAGAAATAAAGAATATCAGAAAATATATAAAGGATACTAAATGTTTTTGCATACATCCTTGCAATTTAACTGTTAATACATTATTCAACGTAAAGTATATTCCTAAACTGGCGTACTACGGCTCACGCCTAAAATTAAGAAAGCTAATAAAATGAAAAAAGTAAAAATCTCAGTCATAATACCCACATATAATGCTAAAAAGACAATAAGTGCTTGCCTTTCAGCTATTTTCAAATCAGATTATGGTAATTTCGAAGTGATAGTTGTAGATGACAACTCTAATGATGATTCTGTAGATATAGTAAAAAAGTTCCCAGTTAAATTGATACAATCAAAAAGAAATCTGGGTGCCGGAGCATCTAGGAATTCAGGAGCTAAAATATCTAAAGGAGATATTCTATTATTTGTAGATGGAGATGTTGTAATAAATAAAGACCACATAAGGAATGTAGCTGAAGATTTTGAAAACAATCCAGATGTTTCTGTTGTACAGGGAGTATACTCCCTCGATTGCAGATTCAAGAATTTGGGTAGCAAATACGCTAATCTCAGTTATTATTTTTATGGAAATAACATTAAAACTAAATTCTTAACAACATTAGTTACTTATTTTGTTGGAATAAGGAAGAAGATATACATGGATGTAAATGGCTTTGATGTTGATAAGTATGGGAGAACAACTGTTGGGGAGGATCAGACATTAGGGCATAAGCTAACTGGGAAGGGAGCTAAGATATTATTGGATAAAAAAATTAAGGTTGAGCATTACAAGCATTATTCTGCATGGAAATACCTTACACATGATACACAGACAGGCGCGTGGCAGATGAGATATATGCTAAAGAACAGATATAAGTTTTTTTCAAAAGCGGTTAAGAAGAACCAGGTTGGTGTGCTAATCCCAGCAACTTTTGTGTATAGTGTTGCTTTATCGCCTATTGTCTTGTTATCTTTACTTGCATCCATAATATTCCTGGCAAACCCTATTGCGTTGGGTGTTTTTATAGCAAGTACTGCATTGTTCTTTTCTTTAAACCTAAAATTCCTTTTATTTACTCTTAGACGTGCAGGCATATGGTTTTTTATCAGTTCTGTTATCTTTACTTATCTAAGGATGATGTTTGCTTTTTTAGGGGGTATTATGGGCTTATTCGAATTTGTTTTCTTTTCTAGATCAAAGAAGATAATAACTTAGAAAAATATAAATGCGACCTCAACTAATAAGATGAAAGGAATAATGACATTAGGAAAAAGAATCATAGAATCTAATGTTAAAAGGCTTAGTTTCCCATATAAACTAACATTTTTAGTAACGGATAAGTGCAATTCTAGGTGTATGATTTGCAATATTTGGAAGAAAAAAACAAAGAACGAACTCACTACAAAAGAAATAGAGAAATTCTTTAAGAAATCTAATAAATTTTCTTGGATTGATGTTAGTGGTGGAGAAATATTTATGAGAGAAGATATTGTAGACATAGCAAGAATTATTCTAACAAATTGTAAGGGACTATATTTGCTTCATTTCCCAACAAATGGCTTATTGCCAGATCTAATAGAAATGAAGGTAAAAGAGATAGTTGCCCTAAAACCAAAAAAGCTTATTATCAGTATCAGCCTAGATGGCCCGCCAGCATTGCATGACAAATTAAGGGGGGTCCCTGGTGGCTGGCAAAAAAGCATTGAAACTTATAAGAAGTTAAAGAAGATAAAGAATGTAGAAGCATATTTTGGAATGACCTTATCATCCTATAATGTTGGAAAACTAGAAGAAACTTACAAGTCAGTTAAAAAACTAATAAATAATATTTCCTATAGGGATTTTCATATTAATATTGAGCACTCATCAGATCATTTCTATGGGTCAAAAGCAAAACAGTATCCAAAAAAACCAATCATAAATGAGGTAAGAAAATTTATTAAATTAAGGGGTTTCCCTCACAATCCTGTCTTCTTTCTTGAACATAAGTATCTCAATTTAGTAGAGAAATTCTTGAAAAGCAAGAAAACCCCCTTACCATGTAAAGCCTTAACATCCTCTTGTTATATAAGTGCTCAGGGAGATGTGTTTCCTTGCAGCGTCTTCAACAAAAAACTTGGAAATTTAAGGGATTTTAATTACGATATAAGAAAGATATGGTCCTTGAAGGACACAAAAGAAACACTAACAATGATTAAGAATGGGGGGTGCCCTCACTGTTGGAGCCCTTGTGAAGCCTATCAGACCATTTTGGGAAATTTATTAAACAAAAACCTACATTTTCCAAATTCAAAATGAAAAGATCTAAAGTATTGCTTATTTCTCCATCAGAACTAAAAGGGGTATTCTCTAAATCAAAATTAAGCGTAGCTATACCTGATGCCCCTTCTTTAACATTAGCATCATTAGCAGTTGCAATTAGAAAGCAACATGATGTTAAAGTTCTAGATCTTTGCATCGTAAATGAGCCTTTAAACGAGTTAACTAAAACTTTAAAAGAGTTCAAACCTGATTATGTAGGGATAACCTTCACAACACCTTCATTTGATGAAGCATCCAAGATAGCTGACCTAGTCAAGTCTCATGATAAAGATATAATATTAATCGCTGGAGGGGTTCATACCTCTTCTCTTCCAGAAGAGACACTTATAAATTCAAGATTTGATATTGCAGTTATTGGTGAAGGCGAGAAAACCTTACTAGAGATTGCTAATGGTGAAAAATTAGATGGTATAAAGGGGATTTATTTCAAAAAAGACGGAGTAATACATAAGAATCCTCTAAGAGAACTAATTGAAAACATTGATGAACTGCCTTTCCCTGCATGGGATTTATTCGATATAAAGAAATACAAAAGTCCCAGGCTAACTTCTAAGAAATCGCCTGTTGGAAAAATGGAGTCTAGCAGGGGTTGTCCATTTGCTTGCACATACTGTAATAAATGTATTTTTAAGAGGAGATTTAGGGCTAAATCTGTTAATAGGGTTGTTGATGAGATAGAATACATGTTAAAAATTGGTTTTAAAGAGATCCACATAGAGGATGACTGTTTTACAGCAGATATAGAAAGGGCCAAAAAAATATGTGATGAAATAATCAGAAGAAAGTTAAAACTATACATGAACTTCCAAAACGGGATTAGGGTTGATAGGGTAGATGAAGAATTATTCCATAAAATGAAAAAAGCAGGATGTTATAGGGTGAGCTTGGGCGTAGAATCTGGAAATCAAGAGATTCTGAACAAAATAAAAAAAGGAACAAATCTGGAACAATTAAGAAAAGCCTTCAAACTAGCAAAAAAAGCCAAAATAGAAACAATCGGTTTTTTCATGGTCGCATTGCCTGGCGATACAAAGGAGACAATAGATCAAACAATAGAATTCGCTAAAGAGTTAAAACCGGATATTGTTAAGATAGGAATAACAATACCTTTTCCAGGCACAGAATTGTACAATGAGTTAGATTCACAAGGGTTAATAAAAAGCAAAGATTGGAGATATTATAACTATCATAACCCTAATAAGATATATAACCACGAAAACTTAAGCTGGGAAGAGATATATGCTGCACGTAAAAACTTTTATAAACAGATTTATCTAGATCCTGCGTTTATTTACAGGAGATTTATTAGGGGAATAAGGACTGGGGAAATATTCTATGATATATTCTACTTCTTAAAAAGTTTAAAATATGATTGGTAAAGAAAATTCTTGATTAATCTAGTTAAATCCAAAAGAACATATTTTACCGACTAAATTAAGAAATTCCAGTATTCACAATATTTATATATACCTTGGTTTTCATTCATACCCTCATATAGAAAATGGATGAAAAAAAGCCGAATTATTATAATATAATATACCTAATTATAATTTTTGTGATAATTGCAATGTTCTTACTAGGGGGATTTGGTGTTAGGTCAGACTCTTATTTAACATATCCTGGACATCTCTGTTCGTTACGTGATTCTTTATTTCAATATCACCACATTGCTGGTTGGGGCGTATACAAGGCAGGGGGTCACCCATTATTATCCTCTCCGGATTCTATAATCTTTGAATTAGCTTATTTCATTTACTTAATCTTTGGTGATGCTAACATTGCACTCAGTTTAGGCATACTGACATATATATCATTCGGCATTGCCGGGATGTACTTATTATTATTTAAGCTCACAAAGAACAATAAGGCGAGTATTCTGTCTTGCATACCATTCTTGTTTTGGTTTTCAATGACATTTGCAGGAAAACATCTTGCATATTCTGTCCCTTACGCTTTCCTCCCATGGATATTTCTTTTATATGGGAATATGGGTAAAGATATCAAGAAGATAATCTTAAATTCTATACTTATAGGGATACTATTAACAATAGCTTCACTAAGCGCCGCAGGCATGCAAATAATCTTATGGACCTTGTTTACATTCCCACTCTATATATTTATTGATCTATTTATTTTAAGTAAGAAGAATACTCCCAATTTACATAAAATAAGGAAACTATTATTAATACTATTGATAATGGGCATAATATTTCTAGGCCTATCTGCTTTTAAGATTTACCCATCAATAAAGTTTATAGAGAAAACCAACAGAGGGGGTTCTGGATTTGCATTGCAGGAATTCATTGGTGAAAAAGTAGATATCAAAGATTTTCTGATAATGAATGTAAACTATAAATCTAATCTTATGAAGACCGGAATACTTTCTTTAATAATGGTTTGTGTAGGGTTATTACTGGGGTTCAAGAAAAGGATTTTTCTAAAGTTCTTCTTTCTATTTATACTCGGAATTATAATAACATCTAATCTCTTTTCTATTGCTAACCTACTAGTTTTAGTGCCTTTCCTAAATAAAGCTAGGCATATAATTAGATTCGCACCAGTTTATCATTTTTTGGTTGCAGTATTAGTAGGACTATCTTTTAATTATATTTGTCAGTATTTTGAAAAAAGAACACTTAAGAAATGGGTGAGTATATTATTCATACTAATCCTATTTTCATTCTCTTTTGAATTAGTATATATCCAGCTAATCAAGAATCCAGACTATCCCATGAAAGGAAGACTTCTGAGATCAGACTTTGAGAAGAACCCCTATGAAGCATTGAATTATCTTGGAAATGTTGACACAGAAAGGCATAGAATTCATATGTTAGGTATAGATTGGGTCCAGGGTGGCGAAGGAGAACAATATTTCTGTGATCTTGGAATAGAGACTATGGATTGGGTTTTTGGAAATGCTTGGTTAGTAGATTACACTACCTATACACTCTGGGCAGGGACCAATCTTGAGCAGGCCGCAAAACTTTGGGGTATCCTGAATACTAAATATGTAACAGCTCAGGATCCTAAAGTTATTAATCCAGGATACACAAAATCTATCTTTAGCTATAAGAACGATACGGATTATTTTGTTCCAGGCCTAAGTCTAGTTAATAAATTCGATTCATGTGAAGATTGCAGGCCAGATATAACTCACCTATATGAGAATACTAGGTTCCTCCCAAGAGTTTTCTTAGTGGATAATAGCATTCTTATAATTGGAGAGAGGGATAATCTGTATAATCTGTATAATTTCATACTATTCAATGATGAATTCGAACCAAAAACTACAGTCTTGATCGGAAAAGAAGATATAAAGGATGAAGATATAAATAAATATTCTGCAATAATTATTACTAGGCAATTAGATCCTTTAGAGATGGATAAACTAAGACAATTTAAGGAATCCGGAGGGGAATTATTCCCAGATATATTCAATAATGAAAACCAACTTAATGCCGAAAAATTGACTGAGTTGCTTAAAAAGTGGAAAGCTGAACCTGGCATGAAAGAACTTAAAGAGGAATATTACTCCCCTAACCATCGCATATACAATGTAGAAGAAAAACTAAAGGGTTTTGCAGTTATTAGTGAAAATTTCTACAAATATGATGACGAATGGATAGTAACTCTTGACTCAAATGATAAGGAAATATATAATGCAAACTTTATTGTGTCAGCAGTTTACATTGATAATGAAAAAGGAGATCTTGATTTCAGGTATAATTCAATACATCTGAAGAAAGGCGGTATCATATCAATTATTACATTAATTCTGGTTATCTCATTATTTATATTTTTAAGAAAAAAGAAACCACGTAAAGAACACCATAGTTAATATATTATTATATTTATTCTTTCTTCGAATACCCTGCTAGTGAAAACAGAAAAGAACCTCTAACTCTAGATACTCTAGGGGAACTAGTCTTAGCATTCAACATAATTCTCAACAACTCACTTTTCCTCAAGAATATTTGGTCATCAAAAGGCCATAATGACTTTAGGTGAAGGGCAGTAAGAATCTTGTAAGCGAAATGTAGCGGGGAATTGTATGCCGGTACGAACAGAATCAAATACCCTCCTTTCTTAACTAACTTATTCATCTTCAGAACAACTTCAGTAATATCATCAAAATGCTCTATTACGCCCTGGTTCCACACTATATCGAAGGAACCTGGCTTTAATTGAATATTAAGAAGATCTCCTTGCACGAAATTGCCCTTAGCTTTGTTTTTTACAAAATTACCATTTGAAATTCTCAATGCTTCTTTACTTATATCAAAAACAGTTACATCGTAACCTTTTTCTGCTAATCTTGCAGACATTATGCCAGATCCACACCCCAGTTCAATAATATTGCCCTTTGAGTTCTTAGTTATTTTCTTAAGGCAACTCTCAAAAACTCTTGAAAAATACAATTCAACAACCCAATCTACAAATCTGGGAATCAAACTTTTTCTGCTATAATAAGCATCCCATTTCTCAATGGCCTTTTTTCTTGTATATTTATCTTTCATTCTAACGCCGATTATTCATAAGCAAATTATTTTCTTGATTTAGTCAATCTTCTAAATAAACCATAGCCAAAATATGCTCCTAAGAGAATAATAGTTATTAAGGTTATTATAACTCCATTTCTATAGGATTTCGGCATAAATCTGAATCGTAATTCTCCTGAATTACCGCCAAGATAAACTGTACTGATCACTCCATTTGCTCTAAGAATCTCTAATTTTTTACCATTTACCTTAGCTTCCCATCCATTATACATCGAATATCTCTCACTCAATACTAGAAACTTGTTTGAAGGTTCATTAATTCTTATTATCTTTTTCTCGAATGATTCTGTAATAACATCTTTATCTGGAATTGGATTTAAACTACCAGTAAATGATTGCCACATCTTGTTAATATCATCAGGCAATATCTGGTTCTTCCCGTTTACAACATCAGGCATTAAAATTCCCTCCCCATTAACATAACTGCTTAATTTAAGGTTTGAATTAGCATCAATAGAACCCTCTGTTAAGAATATCGCACTATATCTTCCTAATTCCTCCATTGAATAATCATTAATGCTTTCTCTTCCACGTATGATAACTGTATTCTCTGGATTATAATTACCATCTAACATTAAACCATACATGAGATTCATTACATTCTCATGTTTTCCAACTATCAATATTGAATTATCCACCAAATAAGCTCTTGGAAGATACATTTCATTTTCATAAAGAAACTCCCCAAACGCCTTCATTCCAGCATCCGCATGAGGGTCATTCCAAGTAGACTGATTGAAAGGGGGGCATTCCCCATCTGATTCAAATCTTTCAAACTCATTTACTAGCTTAAAATTAGGCAGGCTTAAATTGCTCCTCGAAGTTAAGTATTTGACATTTAAGTTGCCCCAGAATTTTGCAGGATTTCTATAAGCTAAACTTAAGTAGACATTCATATATTCTACATCCCACCCACCCAAATATCCAAATATATGCTCTAATCCAAGTGCAACTGTATACGGGTCAGTTGGCCAGTCTATTCCAGTAGTCTCCCAATCATGAACCCTGAATATCTCATTATTTTCATCCTTTACTTGTTTTATATATTGTAAAGCATCAGCATTTTCAAGTAAACTATAAAGGTCACATCTCTGCATTCCTTTTACAGGCTCTCGGGTAAATATTACTAAATTAGCAATAACCAAGATGATTATTATCGCAAGGGCTATATTCAGTTTCTTATTGTCTAATTTGAATTTCTTTTTTAGAGTTTCAATAAGATATTTAGCCCCAAAACCAGCAAGAATGGCTCCGGCAAAAGACCACAATACATATGCTCTGGATACATACCTGAAACTATCCCAAGGGGGAATATATCTCCAAAGTAAATAGAATACAAAAGAAGCAGTAGCTATTGATATTGATAGTAATACAGTAGCTATAAGAAACAGAATAAACTTATTCTTTGCTTTCTTATATATTGCAAAACCAACAAGTAGAAATGCTATTATTCCAATTTTATACCTGATCCCGGGACCCTCCCTTACAGGTCTTATTCTAAAAATATTCTTGTGAAATGGCTCAACCATAGTTGAAAATAAGGCTTTTACCTCTGTCTTCCGACCACTTGATTTTTCCCAGGGGTTATGCCCTCTGGCGCTTTTGTCAATAACCTCTTTTTGGGGCAATATGTAATGGGCTGTAAGCCCAAATATAACCGTCAAAAGAAGGATACTTACTAGGGAAACCTTGACTACTCTAACCCCCACATTCTTTCCAATTACTTGAAAAACCAAGTACAAACCAAATAACAAAGTAGTGAAAAGCGTAACCTTCATATCCGGAGCAACTTTTATCTGTAAAGCAATGAATACTCCACAAATCACTGTGTTTTTTAGCCAGTCCTTTTCTTTGAATGCTTTCATCAGAAATAGAAATGCTAAAGGAAGAAGACTCAATGCAGATAACTGATGTGTTCCCTCTAAAAAACGGGAAGTAGTATAACCGCTCAACATTAAGATTATAGCGGATAAAAACGCATATTTTGGATTTCTAAATAAATACAATCCAAGAAAATACATAGAAATTCCACAAAGTATATATGATATTATGTAAGTCAAGCCAGTTGCCATAAAAGCATTTGGGAATATCAAAGTAAAGAACCCCAAATACGAAATTATGTCAGTGGAGGTACCATCAAGATACGGTTCTCCACTCATTAAATATGGTTGCCACAATGGAAAAAAATCTCCATACTTAAACACAGACTCTTTTAATGTCTGGGCTCTAGGGTAGTACCCTCCAGACGTATCTGCCACTTGCATTTCATTATAAACCCAGAATTCTCTTATATTATAATAACCAATAGTGATTATTAACAGTATAAATAAAATATGATACGCTAGTTTTTTTGATGGCATATAATCCCCTATATTTAGAAAAATTCCCCCTATTTAAATCTTTGCACACCATCTAGGGCTAATTTCTCAATTTTTTAATATACAGTTGAAGCAAGAACCCTAAAAGTCCCAATATGGCGAAGAATAAAATATTCATTATATGCATCACAAAGCTGGTTGTAACTGCAACTTCTTTTGTTATGCCTGCAAAAATAAGTGAAATGGCCCAAATCCCTTCATAAGTTCCAATACCTACAATCCCTTGAATTGGGATTAGGCTCATAACGACGGCTATAATAACTACACCGATTATTTTGGATAAACTAAGTCCAATTCCTACACCATACAAAATCAAGTAATAAAAGCCGAATTGAGAGAAAATTATTAAAAAAGTAGAAATTATAGATTTAATAAATATGCCCTTTGATTTTATTAACTTTAGACTTTCTATTGAATCTCCAGTTTTTTTAGTTATTCTGTTTATAATCTTTTTCTTTAGGTTAAGCATTAAAAGTAATTTCATAAGGACATTTACAAATCTTTCTTTTAACTTAAGAATTAAGAAGGGGACGGATATAATACTTATCAATATAATTACAGGAAAAAAAACCTCTACCCAGGTAACACTTAATTCCTTATTGATGAATAATATTGTTAATAATACGATCACTAACATAACTAATATATCCAGTACTCGAGCAACAATCAATGTGCTTATCGCTTGCTCTAAAGGAATTTTTCTTTTTCTTAAAAAATAAACATATGAAAGCTCCCCTGTCCTTGCAGGGAGTATACAAACAAAAAAATTATGCATACATACGATTGGAAAAAATTCCATGAAACTTATCCTTCCCTTATTAAGCGTTTTGAATCTTATTGTTCTGAAAACGTAAGAGAGGGTGTAGAAAAAACCGCTTAGTAGGATCACCTCAAAAGGCAATTTCTCTAACCCGGATATAATATCACTAAAGTCTATAATCCTAAAAAGAAAAAACAATATTACAATTGATATTAAAACAGCAAAAGTTCTTTTTTTGTATTTCATCTTAAATTTGTTCCAGTACAAGAAAAACAATAACTTTCTATATTGGGGGCACTCTGCTTAGAGCATTAAACTAAAGTATGGGTATGTTAGATAAAAGACGCATGTGCCTCCACAAAATCTTTTTTCAATTTTTCAATTTCTTCATTATACCTCATAAACCTACACCTTTCACAAATACCTTTATCAATTTCTTTATGCAGTTTTTCAATTATCCTCTGATGAAGCTTACTACCCCATATTTTCTCAAGAGGTAGATTATTCACATTCCCTATTGAAAAATCTTTATTTCCAAGATAAAACAGGCAGGGATAGACATCACCGGCAGCATCAACTGCACCATATAACCCAAAGTCAACTATCCAACATCTTGATGGTTTATTGGTATTAACAGATCTGGGCTTTTCAGGAGTTATCCCTTTTGCAAGGTCCAATATATTAGTTTTAGTCTCATCAATATCATCTTTAATCTCTTTTAATAGTAAATAAAGTTCTTTCTTTTGCTGAGGGGATATTTCGATATTAGTTTCTCCTTCATAATTTCTTGCATACCTAAACACAATATTATCAACACCTAATGATTCTACCTCCTTATAAATTAGGGGCACTTCTTTATAGTTATTTTTATCTATTATCACTTTTATTATTATAAAGGGAAGTTTTGCCTTCACATCCATTTTCCATTTGACCAGACTTTTAATATTCCCAATAATCCGATTATACATCTCTTCGGTCATACCATTTTTATAATAGTTCGGATTATAAAGAGAGACCATGGCATAAAAGCAATGTTTCGAAGCTTCTAGATTTTTATTATTTAACAAAACTCCATTAGTAATCAAAGCAGTATCTGAATTTTTGCTTAATTCAACTATAAAATCAGATATTCTAGAATCATCTGAACTCCAACATAAAGGCTCTCCTCCACCTGATATAAAAACTCCTTTCACACCAAGATTCTTAATTGATTTGACTAATTCTCTCATTACCTCTGAACTTAATTTGACATTATTGCTCTTCCTTCTTTTAGAATAAGCACAAAAATTACAGCTAAGATTACAATTATTTGTGGGTTGTATCTCAAGAGACCAAGGGTTATGTATTTTCTTATCGAATATTCTACTTAGATAAAATATCTTATTTGGATCTATAAATTTTAACATTTTAACTACCTGCCACATTAACAGCTTCAATGACCTATTTTATCTCACTTTTTGTAAGATTGAGATGCACTAGTAGTGAAGGTGCTATATCATTTACTGGTAAGCCGTAAGTACAGTCAAGTTCTTTAAAAAACTTTCGGTGATGCCGAGGTTGGTGCGAAAATATATAATAACCTAAGAGCTTTAGCTCTTAAAAGCGTTTTAATATTATGTTTCAATCCAAGCAAACTAGTAACAAGATTTCTGTGATGGGGTTTCCTATACCTTATCTTCATTCTCATCTCTGTTTCTAATTCCCCAAATGGAGTTTCCACTATGCCGTGATTCTTCTCCCTAGCCTCATCATTATAAGCAATTTGCTCTCCTTAGGATGGAATCAGTATAATTGATGCATTAAAAAAACTATCGAGTATTTCAAGAAAAAATATTCCAAATAGAACTAAAACATTTTGTCTTTTTGCAGTATTATTTTTAGTTTAATAGCACCCCTAAGTGCCATTATGCTTCTTAACATTATGGACTTTCTCGCTCTTCTTTTTTCCATTACTTCTATTGGCAAGGTTTTTATTTTTAGCTTTTTTCTCTCACATCTTAATACTAATTCTGTAGGAAACAAAGACCCGCTTGTTTTGCATAACTTAACAACTGGCTTTACTTTCTCACTGTAAATGTTTATGGCATGAGTATCCTCGCTCTTTGGTTGGAAAAGCACCCATAAGAGAGAGTTATAACCCCAACTGATAAGTTTTCTTATTATTCCTCTTTTATCATCTCTTTTGTTCATGAATTTATTTCCAAGTACACAATCATACTCTCTCAAATAATAAATAGCTTTTTTTACAAAATCTATATCATACCAATCTGCAGCACAATTACTGAAGTAGTTTCCCTTCGATTCCAAAAAACCCAGACGCAGTGCTTTGCCTAGATCTGCTTTCGGATATTTTATTACTCGTATACTATATTCCCTACTTAATTTCTTGAGTAGTTTAGGGGTCTTGTCATCACTCCCGTTCTCTACTATTATCATTTCATAATTCTTTTGAAATGCACTATTCAACTTAGCAATTAATTCCTTAATTGACTCCTCGATAATACCTTCCTCATTGTAAACAGGCATTACTATGGAGATTAAAGGTTTTTTCATATTATTGCCCCCAAATGTTTACTTTATACATTTTTTTATCTCGATTAAATAGAAAAATGGTTTTATAATAAGCCCCCCTTTACATCAACCACCCTATCTGTTATCTTTAATAATCTTTCTTTGTATTTCTCGCATTTATTCATGAGTATTATTCCCTCCATATTTTCAAAGTTATTTGTAAATTTTAAACCTAGTTTTTCAACTTCCTCTTTAGAAAACAGGGGGTCATTAACATAAACGTCGTATCCTCTTTTCTCTAAAAGTTTGACCATAGGTAGTGATCTAGTATAAGCAATCTCTTTTACATTATCTCTATAAGTTAAACCAACAACCACAATCTTTCCTTTCTTTACCTTTAGTTTATCAGCGTAGTATTCAATCATTGAATCATTTACTTCTCTTGCTTTTTTAATTAATGGAACATTAAAATTATTTATCAAAAACCAAGGATAAACAGGAATACAATGCCCTCCAACATTTCCAGGCAGATGCAGATCACAATATCTGTGGTTTGCATATTCTCTTACTTCGTAATAATCTATCTTTTCCTTTTCACAAACCGCAAACAATTCATTTGCAATGGCTATGTTTACATCCCTATATATTCCTTCAGCCACTTTAATCATCTCAGCAGTCTTTGCATCAGAGACAACATCCACATTCTCACAGAATTTTGAGTATAGTTCATGGGCTTTTTTTGAACTCGCTTCGTTAATCCCGCCTACTATTTTTGGAAATTCTTTGTACCTAGAGATAGCATAGCCCGTCATTATCCTCTCAGGTGAATAAGCTAGAAAATAATTTTTCCCAGATTTATCTAATATTGGCTTAACTATATCATCTGTTGTACCAATAGGAACAGTCGTTTCTAGAACCATCAAATCTCCATCTTTTATCATATTGGACAGGTTTTCAAAAGCTGTTTTGATATTAGAAAAATCAGGCTTCTTATACTTATCAATGAATAAGGGTACAATCACAATATAAGCAGAACATTCCTTAGCAGCATATTTATAGTCAGTTACTCCCTTTAGCCTTTTCCCACCGTATTTTTTTATTAGAGGTCCAAGCCCATTTTCTTCAGGAATAACATCACTCCCTTTGTTGACTGCATTAACTCTTTCTTGAGAGATATCTACACCCACCACATCAATTCCTGCATCAGCTATTGTTGCTGCTAGTGGTAAACCCGCTTTTCCTAGACCTATAACAGATACTTTCATTTTGCTTCACTATTATTTCTCCTAATCACAATAAAATTAAGTATTTTTAATTAACTCAATAATCTTTTCTATATCTGAAACTAGAAGTGAAGGGTGAACAGGCAGTGAAATAACCTCTTTTGAGAGCTTTTCAGATACAAGGAAATCACCACTCTTATAGCCGAGCTTAGTAAAGGAAGGTTGCAAATGAAGCGGCTTTGGATAATAAATGCCGCAATCTACACCGTTTTTCTTTAAATGTGTTATTAAATCATCTCTTGTTAACCTAAATCCATTTATCTTTATAGTATATTGGTGAAAAACATGTTTTACATTAGGTTTCACAAATGGAACAGTAATGCCCTTAATATCTTTCAGTCCTTCTGTGAGTGATGTTGCATTCTTAATCCTTTTATTAGTTAACTCTTCAATTTTGTCTAGTTGAGCCAGTCCAATTGCTGCCTGTATATCAGTCATTCTATAATTATAGCCTAAATCGTAATATTCATATCGGGTTTGTTCACTTTGACCGTGGTGCCTAAATCTTTTGGAGAGTTCAGCATATTTTTCATTATCTGTAGTTATCATACCTCCTTCTCCAGTAATCATATTTTTTGTTGCATAAAAAGAGAAAGAAGCCATATCACCAAACGAACCTGCTTGTTTTCCATCCAAAGAAGCATTTACAGCTTGACAAGCATCTTCAATTAATATTAAATTCTTATCTTTTGCAATATCTCTTATAGTTTTATAGTCAAATACTTGACCATAAAGATCAACAGCAATTATTGCCTTTGTTTTTGGTGTTATCTTCTCTAAGATTAAGTCCGGGTTTATATTAAATGTGTCTTCCTTTACATCCACAAATATTGGCTTTGCACCTTGCATTACTATTGGATTTACTGTGGCAACGAAGGTAAATGGCACTGTAATAACTTCATCTCCTTGTTTTATCCCTGATGCATACAAGGAAGAATGTATAGCTGCAGTTCCCGAGTTAACTGCTATTGCGAACTTAGTGTTGCATAATTGAGCGAATTTTTCTTCAAATTCTTTTACTTTAGGGCCCTGTGCCAGCATTCCAGAATTAAGAACTTCTTGTACTGCTTTTTTTTCTTTTTCTGTCACTGAAGGTTTTGCAACTGGTATCATCTTAATTTTTTGTAGTCCTCTTCGCTTATTTCAATTTCCTTGCTACAATCACCGCATTTGAATATAATATTTTCATCCTCTTTAATCTTATTATCTAATTTTTTACCAAATACGAACACAAACCCTTTTATTTTTGCTGGATTTCCAAAAACTAAAGCGTGATCAGGAACATCTTTTGTAACGACAGAACCAGCACCAACCAATGCATATTTACCTATTGATAAGTTAGCTAATATTGTGGAGTTCCCACCAATGGAAGCACCTTTCTTAACTAATGTTTTTGCAACTCGTTCTTCATTCCATATAAAAGATCTGGGATAAATATCATTTATAAAAACAGCGTTAGGTCCAATAAAAACATCATCTTCAACCGTTACTCCGTTCCATACAGAGACATTATTCTCTATCTTCACATTATTCCCTATCGTAACATCTAGATCTATATAGACATTTTTGCCGATATTGCATTTTCTACCTACTATAGCACCCTCCCTAATCTGTGCTTGATTCCATATTTTTGTGCCTTCTCCAATTTTTGCACTTGGATGTACCTCTGATGTAGGATGCCTCATTAGTTAACCCCCGTTATTTTTTATATAAGGATGACTTTCTAGTTTTTAAAAGTATCTATTTATTATTTATGATTCATTCTGCCTTTTTTATTAGGTTAGTTGTTGAGTATCCTTTAACTAATTTCACAACATAGATTTTTCCATTGTTATTTTTTACAGTTTCAGCTTCTATGCAATTCTCTCCATATTCTTCTCCATTGACATGTATATTGGGTTTTATAACCTCTAATAATTCAATGGGTGTTTTTTCATCATATATTGTGACATAATCCGCCGCTTCCAAAGCAGCTAAAACAATAGCCCTATCCATCTCATTGTTTATAGGTCTTTTAGGTCCTTTGTTTTGTTTTACACTGGAATCAGAGTTTAGACCTATAATCAGGATATCTCCTTGTTTTTTCGCTTCTTCTAAGAACTTAATATGTCCTGCATGCAGTATATCAAAACAACCGTTACATGTTACTATCTTTTTCCCCTGTCCTTTTAGACTTTCAACTATCTTTTGCAGTTCTTCCCTTCTTTTTATCTTATTTTCACTCATTCTCTATGCTATTCTTTATTTCATCTATACATACCGTAGATGTCCCTAATTTCCCAACAGTAATTCCTGCAGCATGATTAGCTATAGTTGCGCTTTCTTTCAGTGTTGCTCCTGCTGCTAATGCTAAAGCCAAAGTTGCAACAGTTGTATCTCCGGCTCCAGAAACATCATAAACCTCTTTTGCTTTTGTAGGAATATTAGTCACATTTCCATCTTTCTCAAATAAGGACATCCCTTTTTCCCCCCTTGTTATCAATATAGGGGCACTCAATTTACTCAATAACTCATTTCCTGTTTCTTCTATATCCTCTTTGTTGGCCATTTCTTTAGCTTCCTTGGAATTGGGTGTAATCAAACTGACATTTCCGTAAAAACTTGCATGCTTTGGCTTTGGATCAACAACTACTATCTTATCCTTAGCTATATCTTTTATCTCTTCCATCAAGTTTTTAGTTATAACTCCTTTTGCATAATCAGATATTATGATTGCATCAACATCTTCTATTCTTTTTTTAATAAAAGAGGCTATATTATCTTCAAATTCCTTTTTCAGATACTCTTTCTTCTCATAATCAATCCTTAATAATTGCTGTTGGTGCCCTAGAATTCTCACTTTTTGTGTTGTTGGCTTATTCTTATCTACAAAGATACCTTCTGTATTAATATTTCTTTTCTTCAGTTCATTGATTAGAACATCTCCTGAAACGTCTTTCCCTATAACTCCAATCATAATAGCATTACCATCTAATGCTGCTATATTGTTAGCAACATTAGCTGCTCCTCCTGGCACATAATCTTCTTTTCTTACTTCTACTACCTGCACAGGAGCTTCTGGGCTTATCCTTTCGACATTTCCAAATATATATTTATCTAACATTATATCTCCAATTACTAAAACTCTCTTCCCTTTAAACTTCCCTAATATATTCATAAGTTTATCCTTTCGAAAAAGTTTCTCTTTTTCTAAATCTTTCTCATTATCATTCAAAAGCTTCATTTTCTTTCAACCATTCCATATATTCTTTTATCCCGTCTTTTAACAAATATTCAGCTCTGAACTTAAGTTCTTTCTCTGCTAATGTTGTATCTGCCTGAGTATTACTTTGGTAAGTGCTTGCATCATAAGGGTTGTCAAAATACTCTACTTCTAAATCCTTACCCAAAACCGCATTGAGTTCTTTTACTAACTCATTAAAGCTTGTTCCAATACCAGTACCAACATTATAAACTCCAGATTTAGCATTTAATGCTTTTATTGTAGCCATAACAACATCCTTAACATAAATATGATCTCTTATCTGCTCACCCTGTTTGAAGATTCTTGGATTTTTATCATTTTTCATCTGCTTGCTAAGATGGTACACCATAGAAGCAGCTCTTCCTTTGTTAGTTTCTCTAGGCCCAAACACATTAAAATATCTTAACCCTACAATCTGTATCTTTCCGAAATATTTCTCAGCTAGTTCATCTATCACTAGCTTAGATTTTCCATACGTACATATCAATTCTTTCTCTTGCTCTTCTCTCATTGGAATTTTACCATTACCATATAGGTTAGCAGTTGAAGCATATATTAACTTAGCATTATTCTTCTCTGCCAGCTCAATAATATTCTTAAAACCTTCCAGGTTTGCCCTTAAAGTTTCATCATCATCCTCAAACCTTGGATCTGTTATAGCAGCTTCATGAAATATCACATCTAACTTTTCATCAATATCAAAAGGCATTGAAACATCAATATTTAGAAATTTACCTTTGAATCCTTTTAAATTATCTTTTTTTCCAGTTAGCAGATTATCTACAACTATAGTATCATGACCTTGTTTCTCAAGCTCTAAAGCTAGGTTACTCCCAATAAATCCAGCTCCACCTGTTACTAGACATTTCATCTCTCTTCCTCCGGCAGCTCAATTTTTGAAAGGTCTATTTCCCCAGATGACATACCTTCTTTTCTGTAAGAGTCAGAATCTTCATGATGTGTTGAAAATTCCAATATTTTTGAGTCCTCAAGTCCTATGAATCGATGGTATGTGTTTGGATTAATAAGCATAGATTCTCCAGCATTCATTATCTCTCTTGTTTTATCTGTCTCTAAGAGGACCTTTCCTTTAAGAATATAGAATGTTTCATCTTTGTTTTTATGGCAGTGCATAGAACAAGCAAACCCTTTGTTTAATACAAGGATTTTGCCGCAGTAGTCCTTATTAACAATCCAAATCTCATTTCCCCATTTCTTAGGTACTTCCTTATGTTTTGTTATTTTTTCCATTTTTTATCATTGGTATGAACTATTCATACCTTAATATAATATAACTACTATTTAAATCTTTCGTTTTACCATATTATAGAGAATACAAAGGTTTTTATATAAGTTATACTTATTCATACTTTATTCATTTATAGGGTGAAAATGAGAATAGGATTTATAGGTCTAGGCAGGATGGGTAAGAATATGGTTCTTAACCTGCTTGAGAAAAAACATCAGGTTGTTGCTTATAATAGGTCTTCTAAGAAGGTGAAAAGTGTTGTGAGGTATGGAGCAGAGGGCGCATACTCAATAAATGAGCTTGTTTCTAAATTACCTGCACAAAAGGTAATCTGGCTTATGATTAAGTCAGGCAAACCAGTTGATTTGTTGATATCTAAGATATTACCTTTCTTAAAGAAAGGAGATATTATCATTGATGGTGGAAATTCTTATTTTAAGGATTCAATAAGGCGATATAGTTACTTAAAAAAGAAAGGCATTTCATCTCTTGATTGTGGAACCTCTGGAGGCATGTCTGGAGCAAGGTATGGAGCGTGTATGATGATTGGTGGAGACAAAGCTGTTTTTAAGAAAGTTGAGAGGCTCTTTAAAGACATGTGTGTAAGGAGAGGTTATGGTTATATGGGTAATTCCGGAGCAGGACATTTTGTAAAGATGGTGCATAATGGAATTGAGTATGGGATGATGGGTGCTATTGCAGAGGGAATGGATACAATAAGGAATCATAATCCAAAATTTAAAACATCTTTGAAGAAAGCTGCCGAAGTTTATGCTAATGGAAGTATAATTGAGGGGAAATTAATGAATTGGCTTCTGACAGGTATGAATAGCTCTGACTTTAAGGCCATAAAAGGAGAGGTCCCTTATGGCGAGACTGAAGATGAAATGAAAAAACTTGAAGGAATCTCTGGAATGAAGATATTGCGACAGGCAAGGCTTATGCGCGAGGGAACAAGAAAAAAAGCCTCTTATATGGGGAAGATAATCGCTACTTTAAGGAATCAATTTGGAGGGCATGCTGTTAAAAAATGATTGAAACAGTCTTTTTGAAAGATGTGGATGAACTTAGTAATAAGGCAGCAGATATAATAGAAAAATCAGTAAATAGCTTACTACTCAATCAAGAAAAAGTTGTGCTTGCAGTTCCTGGCGGAAGAAGCGTAGCCGGAATATTCAATCACCTAAAAGAAAAAAACATTTCCTGGAACAAAGTGCACATCTTCATCGTAGATGAACGCCTTGTTACAATAGACGATCCTGAAAGTAATTTTAGATTAGCTAAGGAGTGTTTTCTGGGTGAACTTATAGATAAAGGAGTATTACCTTCTGAGAATGTTCATCCTTTTATTGTTGATTCTGGAATAGCTAACTATGAAGAAGAATTAAAGAATAATGGTGGCAAGTATGATATTATTTTGTTGAGCTCAGGTGAAGATGGACACGTAGGTGCTTTGTATCCAGAGCACGATTCAATAAAGAATGATTCAGATTTTTTTATCTCGATGGATAATTCCCCTAAGCCTCCGCCTAACAGGATGAGTGCATCACTTAAGCTTCTTACAAATGCTAAGATTGCTATATTATTATTTTTTGGTGAAGGGAAGAAAGATGCTTATAGGAAGTTTTTGGATAAGGACATAGATGTTAGTTTATGTCCTGCTAAACTTATCTCGAATATCAATGAATCCTATGTTTTAACAAATATAGACTCAGAAAGGTTATAAAATGAATAAACAGAAACTAAGAAAACACCCTAAGTTTATACTAGCAGGAGATGTAGGTGGTACAAACACAACATTAGGATTATTCAATATTGGTAAAAATAAACCAAGATTGTTGTTTTTAAAAAAATTCAAAAGCAACGAGCTTAAATCAATAACAGAGGCAATTAATGAAATGCTTGCATATTCTAAAAGAAATAAAATAAAAATAAACACCGGTTGCTTAGGGGTAGCAGGACCAGTATCAACTAATCGTGATTTGTGCAAATTAACTTATGTTAAATGGAAAGTAGATACAAAAGAGATTATAAGAAAAACAGGATTAAAGACTTTCCTAGTAAATGATTTTGAGGCTATTGGTTATGGGGTAAATCTATTAAAAAAGAATGATATTATAAAGATAGGCAAAAATAGAGAAGCCTTACCCGAAGCAACAAAAGCAGTGATTGGAGCTGGAACTGGCCTTGGAAAGAGTATTTTAGTTTACCAAGATAATTCTTATATCCCTATTCCAAGCGAGGGCGGCTTTAGTGATTTTCCAGCTCATGATAAATTAGAGATGGATATTTTAAATTTTATAAAAAAGGATAAAGGCATAAAGGAATCAGTTAGTAATGAGCAGGTAATATCTGGTAAAGGAATAGAATCTATTTATCTATTCTTAAGAAAGAGATTTAAGTCGACTAAATATACTAAAGAGATAAATAGATCCAAAGATAAAGTGCCTCTTATCTCAAAGTACAGAAATAAAGATAAACTCTGTAAAGAAACATTTAAACTTTATACAAAGTTCTATGCAAGGTGCGTAAAGAATTTCGTTTTAGATTCTTTAGCTATAGGGGGCATATACATAGCAGGAGGCATTGCTTCAAAGAATGAGGATATCTTTAAGACAAAGGAATTCATAAATGAGTTTGAGAAGGTAAATAAACAACCGCAGTTATTGAAGAAAGTTCCAATATTTGTTATTAAGAATTATAATGTAAGCCTTTATGGGGCAGCTTATGCTGCAATGAAGAATGAGTTGAACTTAAAATGAAAAAGCCTAAAATTGCTATATCATTGGACCAATCTTTATTAGACCAAATAGATTCTAAAGTAGATGGCTCCATAATAAGGTCAAGGTCACAAGCAATAGAATATTTCTTAAGAAAAGGCCTAAAAGAAAGCTCTATTGATACTGCTGTATTATTAATAAAAGGGGATCATCAGGAAAGCTCCTTAAAAACACTAAAAGGAAAATCCTTACTTAGCAATCAAATTGATTTCTTCGCTCTCAATGGAATAAAAACATTATACATCATAACACAACACACTCCCCATATAAACATGTTGCTTGAGCAGATAGATAATACCCCTATAACTGTAAAAATAGTAGAAAAGAATGTCAAAGGAAATGCAGACGCATTAATTGCTCTAAAAGACAAGCTAAAACAAAACTTTGTAGTGATGAGCGGCGACACATATAATAATTTTGACCTATTGAGGATGATAAAGAAACACCTCGAACTAGATAAACTATCTTCAATGGGCCTTATGTCTATTGATCAGCCATCGAAATACGGCAACGCCATCTTAGATGGAGATTTGATAATTGATTTCCAGGAAAAACCAAAACTAGTAGCTTCCAATGTTGTCAATGCAGGGATTTATATCTTCAAACCGGAAATCTTTGAACTTTTTGAAAACATCCATTCTCTGGAAAAAGACCTATTCCCAAAACTAGCTAGAATAAAACAATTATCGGGTTTCTTTACACATGGCGAGTATAAGCATTTTGGTTAGACATACTCCAAAACATCCTTAACCTTTATAGCCTTCATACATTCTCCATTTTCATCCTTAAAACATTCAGGAATCTCTCCTTTATGGACATTGATACATGGAGAACATACCATTCTTCTATAGACAGAAACACTCTTTTTATTTAATGGCCCAAACCTAATTGGTAAATTAGGGCCAAACAAACCAATTGTCCTAACATCCATTGCTGCCGCAACATGCATTGGGCCAGTATCATTAGAAACAAACACATTACATTTAGAGATTAAGTAAAAGGCTTCTCTCAAACTAATTTTACCTGCAAAGTTAAACACATTCATTCTTATTTTCTTATCTTTGATTAAATTAATTATACTTTGATTTAATTCTTTTTCATAATCAGCACCTATCAGTATAACTTTAGCTCCTTTCTTTTTCTTAAGTGCTCTTTCAATCAATTCTGCAAAGTTTTCCTTAGGCCATCTTCTACACTTAGCAGATTCTGCAGCTCCTGCCGCTATCCCAAGAATAAATTGATTACTAATACCTCTCTCTTTAAGCTTAGAATCAACCTTCTTTTTATCTGAATTAGAATAATTCAATCTCTCTAACATGTTCACATTACCTTTAATACCTAACAACCTCACTAAGTCAAAAAAAGTTTTTGAAATATGTTGCTTATCATTGTATCTTACTTTCTTATCATAAAGTCCTGCCCTAACACCATGGCTATACCCTACCCTAAACTTGCCTAAGAAATAAGCCATAATAGCAGAAATATTCAAATACTCTTCCATATCTACAACAATATCATATTTTCTCAAATTTTTTAGGATAAACCATTTCAAAGAAAAAACACCTAGATCAACAACATGCAATTTATCAATAAACTTATAATTAAAATAAACATCTTTGTTCCTAGAAGTACATAATACCTCTATAGAAACCTTATACTTATCCTTCAATGCTTTTATAGCAGGCACAGTAAGTACAGTCTCACCAATACCCCATAACTGGATAATAAGAATTCTCTTTACATCAGAAGGAAGATTCTTCTTATAAAACACCCTAAACAAACCAAGAATAGCACAATAAGGAATACCAACAAACTTATCTACAAATTTTATTAGCTTTACACCCATAAACTCTAAAACTAAACATAACTTTATAAATTTTGTTAAACAGAGAACTATTTATTCTTCTTCTCTAGGGCAATCTTTCTAACAATATTCTCTAGCTTTTTTTGATTGCCTCTAACCAAAAGATAGATATAAAATAAACTCCCTATCAAGAACATAAATCCTACAACAATAAAGAAGTCCATAGTTCTTGCAAACCCGATAGGTTGAATAATTGGGCCCAATAACCATGGAAATAATGTCAGAATTATGAACAGTATCCATAAAATTATCCAAAATAAATATTCCCTAATAGTTAACTCTTTTCTTTTATGGTGTAAGAATACATAATAGATCATGAATATTCCAAATAACATTCCCAAAATCTGTATACCTAAGAATCCTGCTGTCATCTTGTTAACCTCCACCAAAACAGATTTAATACAATCTTAATACCATCAATAATTGTTGTTCCCTTATACTTATCAGCATATATGGTTTTTACAGGCACTTCCTTATACTTCAATCTTCTTTTCCCTATATTGGATATCATCTCTGATTCCATACTATAGTTAGATGATTTCCACTTGATTTTCTTATAGGCATTTGAAGTAAACGCCCTATAACCGCACTGAGTATCATGTAATGCAACTCCATATAATAATTTTGTTGTTTTATTGATAAACCCGTTACCTAATTTTAGGACAAATGGCATATCCTTACTTGGTTTCCTATAGCCTAAAATAACACTTGCATTATCAAGCTCACTTAGAAAATTGGGTATTTCTGAAGGTTCATGCTGAGCATCAGCATCTAACACGACGATCTTATCGGCCCCTTCTCTTACAGCACAATCACAACCTGTTTTTAACGCAGCTCCCTTCCCTAAGTTAATAATATGTTTTAGAACGATAACTCTTTCCTTTTTAGCTTCTTCATATGTTTCGTCCTTGCTACCATCATCTACAACAATAATATTGCCTGCATATCTCTTAACTTCCTTAATCACACTCCTAATATTAGCAGCTTCATTATAAGCAGGGATAACTGCAAAAACTCTTGATTTCATCTACTCGCTAGAATTATCAGCCATATTTATATCTTGTGAATCATCAACACTTGGCCCTTCTTCCCCATCAATATCATCAGACTTTTCTTCTATTAATTCCTCTTCTACAGATTCATTAATAACCTCTCCTGTTATCTCTTCAGAACTTTCTTCTTCAACAGCTTCTTCTTCTAGTACTATTCCCTCCTCTTCCTCAGTTATTTCTTCTTCTATTTCATCTTCCACAGGAACAGGTTTAGGTTGGTAATAAGGCAATAGATTAGTGGAGTTGCCTTCCCAATTAACCTTCCAGACAATAATTCTGCCTCCAGTAATATCAGTAACATCACTAAACTTATCAAAATATCTTAAACCATGGCCATTGAAATAGAACATTCTAGTGAACATTCCCATATCTAACTCAGGACTTGATATTAATGTTCTATAACTTTCATCTCCTGTAGGCTCTATTACTAAGCTTACTCCGATTGTATCATTAAATTCTCTTTTTCGATACTCCCCATCTTTCATAATAATTACAACCGAGTTAGGATGCATTATTCCCTGTGCTGTTTGAATATCTGCTTGCAAAGTCTCTAAATCAATCTCTACTTGTGCACCTTGACCAACATCACAATTAATCTTATCTTCTTCCATAATCCTACAACCACCATAACCAGCATAACTAGGCCAAGGAGCTATCCAAGAATTTGCTTCAGCATCACTAGTAATAGACTGGACGTCATAATAAATGCTTTCTGCAGTATCTCTACTATAATTAAATCTATCCTGTAGGAACGATATACCTTTCTCTGAGTCCTCCAAATATTCTTTTTTATTGAGAGTATTATAAATAAGTGCTCGGTCAAAGTTCCATGAACCAAAGTGGGCCCAAACACCAGACTTACCGACCATATCATAAGAAGTTATAAAATAATTTTCTGGAGGATCACAATGCGTGTTTTCTAATAACTTATCAACAACATCTTCACTTAATTCTCTCTTAAGCAAAATCGCTCTTGCTTCTTCCTTATCAACTCTTACAATCTCTTCGATAAGATTTATTGTTCTTGCTCCATCTTTTATTGTTTTATCTAATTCATTAAATGCCCTATACTGCCCACAATCAACCATCCTTAATGTTCCAATAGCATAAAGTTCATCATCTGTAGCTAACACTGAGCCTATCCAATGTGCGTTCTGTGAGTTTTGAGAAGTACCGTCAAATGTAACTCCCCTATTTCCTATGGCCTTAAACCAATGGCCAAAATCCCACCACGAATTAATTATGGCATCTGGGGCACCCTCTAAATCAATTTTTTTCAAAGAACTGTACCATGCATCATTCATAGAAGGAATCTCATTTCTAGATGTTCCTTGAGCAGACCTATATGGCCCTAATAATAATAGGCATAATAATATAACTACAATCACTTTTGATACATTCTTGTTTATTTTAAGGCCATGTGTTACAAGTCTATGTAAATACTTATAACCTATGCCTAAAGCAACACCCAATGCAATTGCAAAAGCTGGCACAGCTAAAAGAATGTACCTAACTCCTTTTACACTAGCATATATTGTTGCTACGTACCAAAGAATCAACAAGATAGCTGCCTTTATATCGACACCTTTCTCTTTATCCTTAAGAATCAATAATAGTTTGATGATTATCGGAATAGAAATTAAACTTAAAAAAACAGTCAAATTTTGAGGTCTTATTCCTAATATTACTATGAACCACAAAACAGACCCTATAACAAACCACAAATCAGAAACTTTTCTTGTGTCTTTCTTGAGCATTGTTAATGCAATTCCAGTTAAACCAATCAAGAAGAGTAGCGAACTTCCTACTCCAATTTGAGATATTGCAGAATCAAGGGAAGCAGGATTCTGTTCAGCAACTGTTGTGTAAACATTAGGCCATATAGTTGTAATTGCGACTTGCTTAAGAGTTGCAAACGCTAAAGGCCCAATAATAAAAGCATTAGTAAAACGTTCAAAGTTGGTTAGCATGGAGGTAAACAAAGCAGAAGATACAATAAAAACTAGTATTGATATGAAAGTATTATATAGTCCTGACTCTTTTATGAAAGTGCCTATATTGTGTATTTCATTCCTATGTAGGATAATAAAATAAGCTAGGTAGAGAACAGAGGATAATAAAATGAAGTCAAATATATAGAACCACCCACCCCAAGCAAAGCTGAAAAGTCCAACAAAAAGGCCAGACAATGTAGAATATATAACTATCTTTTTTATATTTTTAGTCTCAAATGCTTCAAGGAATAACCATGTTATTAGTAATGGAAACAAAACGTTATATGCATCTGTATCAGCAAAACCTCCTGCAGTTCTTGTTAGAAAAGATGGATGAACCGCTATTACAAAAGCAGCTATAAATCCTCCAAAATTTCCAGCTAATCTTCTTCCAATAAGGAATGCAGGAAAAACACATAAAGCAGATAATAGTATAGGGACATAAAAAACTAACGCCATCAAACTTAAATCTCTATTGAAAAAGCTCACAAATTTGTAAAGATATGCCTCGAAATAAGCATGGAACATATCTATGGGTATATTTCTCCCAGTGGGAGCATACATGTATGTATCGTAAGATCTTCCATTCCTTATTTCATCACCTGAATGACCATTCTCTAAAACATTCTTTGCATGCCGCATCCAAAAATAAGGATCTATAGCCAATAAGTATGTTTGACCCCGCTCATCTTGTAATCTCGATTTGAAGTAATTAGAAGTACCAGTTATTTGCTGGTCTATCTGTGCTTTTTGTTCTTTCAGAACCTTTTGAAATTCAGTCTCAACTAAAGAATTTTTGTTAGCTTCTGGTAAATTAGGATATTGTTGGTTAATCTGTGATGATATAGAAGATCTTATTTGATTATGAACAGAGCTTGTAGCCCAATTATCTGTTGCCGGTAAATAAGCAGGTTGTACTCTTAGATAAACACAAAAAAATATTGCAATGAATATCAAAGCAGCAGGTAACACATAAGACTTGTACTTCTTAACAAAATCCACTGTTTTTCTTACATCTAAGGAAACTTCATCATCCTCTCCTTTTTCCTTGGATTCTTTTTCTTTAAATCCCTTAAAGAAACTCTTTA
>JAYEIZ010000206.1:0-2324 GCA_034660355.1 Nanobdellota archaeon | reverse complement strand
AAATTCTTTTACATAATCAGATACACTATAAGCCCTATTACCTACGATTATACTTTGAGCTTCGCCATCTTTAACTATAACTCTATGACCTTTTTCATTTATAAATTCTCCCATTTCAGCTGTCTTAGTTAAATCTACATCAGGTTTTGAAGGGTCATGTCTGTATACATTAGAATTGCTATAGAACATTTGTGTATTAGGATTTCCTTCTATTGGTTCTTCATAGTCAGCATTAATATTTGTATCAGCCCCAGTAAATGTAATTGGTTCTACTAACCCAATATCTTGAAATACTTTACCAGAAGCCCCTGCCTCATCTAATTTTGAACTCATTTCAGATGAAAGTATATCTTTTTGTCTAGTTAAATCATCATAAGATTCTTGTAACTCCTTATTATCAGGATTAGATTTTAATTGTAATGATATGCTTTTTAAATCATTAGATAATCCATCAAGCATTCTTTCATCACCTTCTAAATCCCCATCATAATTTTCTATAACAGAAAGTCTTTCTTCTTCTTTTAAGTCATTATAAAATCCAATATTATCTATCTGCATACCTGTATCGTCTCTTAATACGTTAAGAGCATCCATTCTATTCTTAATAGGTTCTCCACTATCTTTTATGTATTTTGCTAGCTTCTCTGGTGTAGCATTGTCTCCTAGTGCTTGCATAGCCCTTTCTGCTAATGAATAACCTTCATCTGAATAATTACCAGTATTAGAATCTGAATTATTTGAACTAGAACTAGCTCTTGCCCTTGATATTGCTAATTGTTGTAATGTAGTTTGTTTATCAAACTCAAACTTCTCTCTATTAAGTTGAGAAGCTTCTTTTTGTAAGTCATATTGTTTATCCCATTGAGTATCAGCTATTCTATCTCTAGTATCTTGATAGTTAGCATTTGCTATTGCCGTTGCATGAGCACCTGTTTGAGCCGCTCTTTGAGTAAGCATATTGTTAAGTTCAAGTTGCATAGCATTAAAGGTATCAAGGTATCTATTATTAACATCCATAATAGCTTGTGCTTTCTCTTTTTCACTTAAAGCCATATTCTTAATAATCTCATTTATACTATCTTGAGTTTCAAACTGCATTGTCATTTTATTATTCAATGCATCTTGTATAAGTTTGTTTGTATCTAGTTCGTGTCTTTGAGTAATCATATCTAAGTTTTGAGCATGTTCAACTGATGAATCACGCCTAGCTTCCTGTAATGAAGCAACCATTTGTTGACCTGCATTAAAAGCTTCATAGATAGATTTAGCACTGCTCCCTGTATTACCTGTTCCAAGAAAACCTGCTAACCTTGCTCTTATAGTTCTGTCTTTAGCTGTTTGTTTAGCTGTATCTATAATCTTTTGGTTGTAGTCTTTTAGGTTTTGATTATAAACTTTATTAGCTTCGTTAAGTGATTTATTGTAATTCATTTCCTCAACTTGCTTAGAAAGGTCTAAGTTCTTATCAATCATAGCTTGCATTGTATCATTCTTATCTTTAGCATAATCTATTTGCTGTTTATTAAGTTCAAGTATATTATTAAAACTTTCATTTAAAGTGGATATATTATCAGTAGTAACATCTTTTAGATTTTTTACAATACCTGTAATAACATTCATATTCTCTGTATAAGCATTTTGTTGAGCCTCTTCTGCTGCAAGAACCGCCTCTTGCCTAGTCATATTTGGGTCTAATTTATTTTCTGTTGCAAACCTAACAGCTTCGCTTACTTTCATTGGAGTTTTACCTATAGAAGAATCTACCGATAGTTTATTTTGAAACTTCTCTCTATCCATATCTTCTTTACTCATTGTATTTGTTTGAGTAGTAGGCTCTGTTGTTGGTTGAGTTGGCTCTGTTGGAGTTGTTTCAACCGTTTGAGTTCCAGGAGCTGTATATCCTTCTTGAGATTCCCTATTTCTTAGAACACTAAAATCTAAGTTTGTTCCAAGCTCTCCTGCTCCAAACTTCTTACCAAGCCAATCTTGTGATTCTTGAGAACTAGATATATAAGACGTTAGTTCATCTGATGAACCAAACTGGTCTTTACTAACATTAAAACCCTGACCGCTTGTATCTCCTTTTTTAGAAATCAAATAGTTATCTTGAAATTCATTAACAGAATAATCATTCAAATTGTTTTGAATATCAGATTGATTTTGTGCCATTGTCTTAGGCACATCGGTTTGAGTTGTTATTTCATTAGCCATTGTTTGTACGTTTAAAGTATTGGTAAGAATCTTTTTGTAAGAAAACAGAAGCTGTTTTGACTTTCAATTCACTATATTGTCCTATTTTAATTATATACCAAAACTGTCTTCCA
>JAYEIZ010000205.1:0-2332 GCA_034660355.1 Nanobdellota archaeon | reverse complement strand
TTATTCTTGCTCTGCATAGCTCACACTATGCAAAACGTATTAATGGTTAGTGCTCGTTCAAGAGCCTAACCTTTAATTCTTTATTTTTACTATAGAAAAAGTTTTCGTTGCTGAGCAGACCTCCCAGCCATAGACTGGGTAGAACTACGGGATTAGAAACCTTAAATAATCAAGAAGTCTACATCCCAAAGCCTTTAGGCATCTTTCCCTGGAACTTCTTCATCATCTTATTTATGTCACCAGAGCCTTTCATCATCTTCATCATCTTCTTGCTCTGCCTATACTGTTTGATCAGTTCACGAACAACTCCAGTAGTAAGTCCAGAACCTTTTGCAATTCTATCTATCCTGGTAGAATCAATAGTATCAGGCTCCTCTAACTCTTTCTTAGTCATGCTCTGCATTGCTATCTTCCACTTCTTTAATTTTCCTTCCTGCACCTGCAGTGCTTCTTTAGGCATCTTTATCTGCCCAAAACCCGGAATCATCTCAACAACCTTGCTTAAAGGACCCATCTTTGACATTGCTTCCATCTGTTCATAAAGATCAATTAGAGTAAAGTCACCTTTCAACAATCTTTTTCCTAAATCCTCTGCATCCTCTTCAGAAATAACTTCTTTTGCTTTCTCAAGTAGCGCCTCCAAGTCCCCCATACCAAGCATTCTACCAACAAAACCAGGAGGATTAAACAACTCTAGATCTTCTTGTTTCTCTCCAACACCAATAAACTTTATTGGCGCCTTAGTAACAGAACATGCCGAAAGAGCACCGCCTGCTTTAGCAGTACCATCCATCTTAGTAGCAATAACACCAGTAACACCACAACTTGAATGAAACTGCTCTGCCTGTTTCTGAGCAGCCTGCCCAATATCAGCAGAAATAACCAATAAATTCTCATTTGCAGAAATTTCCTTATTTACTTTTTCTATCTCCTTAATCAAATCCTTGCTTAAAGCATCTCTTCCAGCAGTATCTACTATTATGATGTCATACTTAGGATATTCATCCTTATACTGCCTCCATATTTTTATAGGATCTTTCTCAACCTTATTAAGATAAACAGGAGCCTGTGCTTGCTTCCCTATCTGTTCGATCTGATCCATTGCAGCAGGCCTGTGAACATCTAAACCGACTAAAGCAACATTATAACCCCTTTTCTTAAAGAATCTGGCTAGTTTACCTGCAGTAGTTGTCTTACCAGAACCAAAAAGCCCAACTAACATTATCTTAAACGGCTTTTCCTTAATCTCAATCTTATAAGCTTCTTTTCCTAAGAAATTAACTAACTCTTCATAAACAATATTGATTAACTGCTCTTTTTTAGTAAGTCCTTTAACATCCTTCTCTTCATTTATCCTCTCTCTTATATTATTCGTAAGCTCAAACACGAGCTTTACATTAACATCTGCTTGTAACAAAGCTCTTTGTATATCCTTAACAAGCTCATTTATGAGCTTATCATCAACAAACATAGCTTTTGCTATCTTACTCAATGTACCTTTTAATGAATTACCTAACTTCTCTAATACCATTATGACTTAGAATACTAGTTTCATTTATAAAATTAATCAAAAATTCAACAATGGCGCAGACCGACCGGGGGATGTCCCTTACGGGGTGGTCGGTAGGGCAAATGCGTAGTATTTGACCGTCTGCCGCCATTATTGTTGAAATCTTGTAAAAGAGCAAATCCTGACTAAAATTATTTAAATAACTAACAAATTTCTTATTCTATGCAAAGTTCAAAAGACCATTGCCAACGCTGCAAAGGCTGCTGCAAGTTCGCTGAAGACGAGACTTATTTTGCACCCATATTTACAAAAGAGGAAAAAGAAAAAGTAGATGCAAACTTCAAAAAATACAAAAGCATTTATCAGATAGAACTAAAAAAACAAGGAAATATCTACGTCTGCCCTTTATTAGATAATGATCATCTATGCACTATATATAATATGAGGCCATTTGACTGTAAGATATGGCCATTTATCTTTATGAAAGATCAAAACAACAACTTAGTTCTAGCATGTTTCGATAAAGACCTATGCCCTCATGTTGAAGATATGTCAGAAGAAGAATTCAACCAATTAAAGAACAACACTCTAGATTGGATAGAAGAAAACAACATAATAAACTTCATTAAAAAGAACAAAGACTTAATCTGGCCTTATGAAGAGGATACATTCATCATAAAGGAGATTGTTTAGAAGCATGGTTTTTATTTTTTTAAATTAGAATAATAATCAATGATATTATATTAAACCAATAAAAAATTAAATCAATAAGAATAATAAAATTAAAAAAATAAATCTATAATTCAAACTCATCAATAAAAC
>JAYEIZ010000204.1:0-10199 GCA_034660355.1 Nanobdellota archaeon | reverse complement strand
TAAGGGTTGCATTATCAGTACTTCCTATGGAACCATTCCCAGTAAGGTTTACACAAAGCACATTAGCCCAGCTTGTTATGCTTTTATTTGCAGCATAAATCTCTCCTGTTACACTTAGATCTTTATCATAGCTCCAATCATATAATGTATAACCGCTTGCATCACTTAGTGTCATTTTTCCAGTTATATTTCCATAATAACCTTGCCATCTCTTAGTTAGTATTGTAGTATTGATGGTCAGTTGTGTAACATTTCCAGCTTGTGCAGATACTGCTTGGGGGCTACCTCCAGGTGTGCCTCTAACATCACTAACTCTTTCAACAGAGTCTGCACCCCATGGAGCTGCTATTGCTGCTTTGGCTAATCCAATCAAAATACCTAAAACCAAAATTGCCTTTAATACTTCAAATTTTGTCTTCATTCTGCCTCTTTTATTAAACAACAAAAAAATAAAAAATAATTTTATGTTAATTCAACATAAAACTGGTATGATGTTGGCTCAGTAATATCTCCATTGTCTGCCACAATCATCTGGAAATCCCAGTTTTTATCATTAAATCCTTCTCTATTATTCTCAACCTCTGTTGCAAATATCAACATTAATGTGTCATTTAGTGTTAATAGTGTCTCATTCCAGACATTGCTTGTTGCATTATCTACATACATGTTGGTTGATGGACATTTGTCTAGAGTTGTTGTTCCTACTGTAACATTCCTGGTAGAATTAAAGGTCTCATCAAAACCATCTTTATCAGTAAAACCCATACCATAAAGAGTCTCTAATAGAGATACATTAATCCCATCACCATGTGAGTCTATTGTACCGTTACCAGTAAGATTCACACATTGGATATTGCCCCAATCTGGTACACTCTGGTTTGCTGCATAGATCTCTCCAGTTAATGCTGCATCTTCATCATAACTCCAATCATACAATATATATCCACTCGCATCAGCTAATGTAAACTTAGACGTGATATTCCCATAGTAGCCCTGCCACTTCTGCGAGACCACTGATGCATTTAACTCTAGTTCAGTCATATTCCCTGCTTGTGCATATACTGCTTGAGGACTGTCCCCCCCAGGAGCGCCTATAACATCACTAACTCTATCAACAGCATCTGCTCCCCAAGGTGCTGCCATTACTATACTAGTTAACCCACTCAACACTAACAAAACTAAAACTGACTTTAACATTTCTCTTTTCATTTTCATTTACCTCCTTTCAAAAAACAATTACGCTTTCGTTTACATTCACATTCTACAATTACGTTTACACTCACAATCACAGTAAACATGATTTAATTCCCTCTAATGAACCCTACTAATCTCACCCCCTTTTTGTGAAGTTAATTTTTTTAATTGAATAAACGTAAGTTCTTTTATGAACCTCATTCCTTCTTCCGTTGTGTTCGGGTAGTTGATTACCATTTTCAGTCTAAATATGAGGCTTTTGAGAAATAAGGCGCAGAATGAAATATTTATCAACGAGGTGTTTTAGATGTTAATAAATATGATTGCACCTTATTCCCTTTGCCTCTAAATCGGTTTGTAAGTATTATTTACCTCCTACATGTTTTTTTAAATCAGTAATAATATCTTCAGGATCATAGATGATTCCTACTCCTTCTCTGGATGAAAGGAACTCTTTACCTTGTTTCAATAATTTTATCAGCTCTTCCTTTGTAATGCTCTTTACCTTCACAAGCTTAGCTTTATCATTTGGTTTCTTTATTGTTACATTTCCTATTTTCTTCTCAATCTCTTTTGCCTTATCCCCTACAATAGCAACTTTTATCTCATCACCATCAGGAATAACTGCAATCGCCTTAATCTGATCCAAATAGTCCTCAATTTTCCAATAAAACTTAGAGATGTAGTAATGTAGGCTAGAGTCTTCCAAAAACAAGATTCTTAATAGAATTCTATGATAATTACTTAATTCCAATAGTTTCTTATCAGCAAAATCCTTCATAGTAGATATAAGATAAGTATGATCATGTGATAGAGAAAACAATGTTCTTGGCTTTCCTTTGTCCCTATTTGGGATCTTTTCCTTCTTAACAAGCTCAGCTGCTTCTAGTAACCTTAATTGCTGGCTTATATTCGCAATAGTTGTATTAGATCTTTCAGCAAGCTGCAACGGAGAAAACTTTCCAGAGGATAAGGACTTAAGGATATTCCATTTCTGCTCTGTGAACATCGTTTCTAATTCCATTTTGCGTCTCAAAATCCTAGCTTAGTGTGGGATTTCGTATCTTAATCTAACCTAGACATAACTAATATATAAATGTTTCTATTATTAGTTAAATATTGTACTACTGTAATTTTTATATGATTGTACTTCAACAAATACAGTAATTAAATGATTATTTAATTAGTATACTAAAAACTATAATAAAAGCCTATTTTCTCGTCTGAAAGTCTAATTAGAAATTAATTAATTAATTAAATTAACTAATTAATTAATCATTTAACTAAAAAAACAAAAAGAAATATAAATACCTAATACAAAAAAGGATAATATGGTATTCGAATCATTAATAAATCCAATAAAAGCTGAAAGAAAGCCATGGGAGATGCTATTTATAGGTATGATATACTCTTCTTTTGCTATTATCCTAAGCCTATATATATTCAGGGAAGATGCAAGCTTAGTCATGATATTTCTCACGACATTAGCTGCTGTTCCCTTAATCTATGGAGCAATCAAACTAGAGGAAAAAAAGGACCTTGCAATTAACGATGAAAGAACACTCCTCAAAGAACACGGAAAAGCATTGTCATTCTTTATGTTCCTGTTCTTAGGTTTTGTCCTATCTTACCTGTTATGGTTCCAGTTCTTGCCAGATGACTCTGTAAATACCTTATTCAAGACCCAGCTTAGAGACATACGCAGAGTTGAAATGCTTAACTACGGAGCAACAGGCAATGTAGTTAGCGCATTCCCTGTTTTTGGGAAAATACTCCTAAATAACATAAGAGTATTGGGTTTTAGCCTTTTATTCTCGTTCTTCTATGGTTTTGGAGCTATATTTATACTCACGTGGAATGCCTCTGTGATTGGAGCAGCCATTGGCACTTTTATCCGAACAAGCGCAACTGGAGCCTATTTCGCAGTACTATCTGCAGGCATACTACGCTACATGATACATGGAATTCCTGAAATATTAGCCTATTTTACAGCAGGCTTGGCAGGAGGAATAATATCTATAGCAATAATCAGGCATGATTTTGGCGGTGATAAATTCAAGAACATACTAAAAGATTCAGTTAGCCTGATTGTAGGCTCTATATTATTGTTATTCATTGCAGCCTTATTAGAGGTTTTTGTAACCCCCTTATTCTTTGCTTAGTCAATAAAGTTTCAAGAACTCTATTAACTAGAGAAAATTCCCAATTTTATCGTAGATTAGGGTATCTTTGTGTGGAAATGCATAATTTTATATACTACTATGCCTATACTAGTTACTGGGGGTGTAAATGGTAATACTTTTTGATAGGTTTCATTTACCTGAGGATATATTCGAATTGGTTTTTGCTACAACTCAACAAAAGATAGTTGGGAAAGTATTAATCACTTACATAAAAGAAAATGGGAGTGAAGTTACTAAAACCCAGATGTCTTTACTCGCAACTCAACTACATGAAGGCAAATTCGTTACGGTTATCGATGAAGAGCCTTACAAGGGCAAAAAAGTAAAGCTTTCCTACAACAAAAGACAATTCTATGATAGGATTCTAACACCTATGAGGGGCATGGGGCTTATTGATTATGATCTTTATAAAAAAACATATAAGATTAGTGATAGGTTCAATAAAGAACTAATCCACCTAGGGTTAATGTGGTTAAGAGAAATAAACAAACAGCCATTAGATCTAAAAAAGAAGGATTAGTGATGATGTTTTTTTTCCCTTCTTTTCTTTGCTTTCATAATCTTTCTAAGTAAGAATAGTATTGTTATTAATAGGATTAAATATAGGAGCAATAGGACAAATCTTGATCTTTCCTCTATGGGCCTAGAGTCAATACTTATTAGGCTGCCTTTCTCGAAAGTTAATTTTCTATTAAACAAAACTCTTCCAGTAATTTCATATTTCCCGGGCTTATTAGGTGTAAAATACGCTCTTAGATCTATAGCCTCCCCACTGCCCACATCTACCTCTTCACTTTCAATCACTTGCACAATCTTACCTTTTAGTTTAACACTGCCTTTAAATCTTGCAGAGACTATTCTTGTACCGATATTCCTAAACACAGCCACTACTTCAATAGGGTCACCCACATAAGCCGTTCCATCATTTGTTATACTCTCAAGAATGCCTTTATCAACAATCCCTCCCTTCTCAAAAACATTAAAGCTCAATAAGCTGCTAGCCAAACATTCATCAATACTAATTGTAACCCAATACTGCCCTACTTCTAAATCTTTAGATTCTAATATCTTTGAGATTCTTCTCTGAGTAGTTGGCAATACCTCTGGACTGGTAAATTGTTCTGATAAGATCAATTTGTCCTGCATTTGGTCCCATATGTCTACCCTTACTAAAGGGCGTATCCTAACATTACCATCATTTGTTACTGTATATGTTACTTCAATAGGATACCCTACTTCAATATCCTTTATATCAAATGCACCTGCCCTACACGCTATTGTTTCTGTATCTATCACTATAGCATCTAATAGTAATGTTATTGCCGCTCTGACAACGCCACCAGCCCTGCCGCTAGGGCTCCCAAATCTATCTGTGATAAGATGTACTTTACCAGAGTAGACGCCGCTTTGAACATCATTAGGGGGATTAATAATAATCTTTAATGTATGAGGATTACCTGAGGATAAAATAAACACAGGGCCCTCAGGCTCAAAACTTAACCAATTCCCTACTTCGCCCTCAACTTCATAGTGAGCTGTAATTTCATCTGCAGAATTAGTAGTTATCTTTACAGTTCTTTCTGCATACCCTTCCCTTAACAAATCATTAAATGTTACTCTGCCGGGGCTTGCTCCAATACTGATAGCATAAGCCGAACTACTAAACAAGCTTATCATCAAAACAAGTAAAATAAATCTTAATCTCATTCTTATTATTTCTTTTTCTCTTTTGTTTTTAAATCTTTTTGTTTTACTTTCTTTTCATCAGGCATTTCTTCTTTAGTTTGAGCTTCGCTCGAACTATGGGGTACAATAGATTCTTCCTTTTTCTTTTCTTCTTTCTTATCATCAATCTCTAGTTCTTCTTTCTTAACTGCTTCTTTATCCTCTTCCTTAACTTCTTCTTTCTTTTCTTCAATAGCTTTCTTAGGCTCCCCATTATCCGCTTTTACTTCAGGTTCTGCTTTCTCTCCTTGGGTCTTTTCCCCTTTCCTTTTAGCTTCATACCTTTTTATATCTATTACAACTAATGTTATAATTATTAAGATTACAACTAGTTCTATGATAATTTTAAGCAAAGATTGTTTTTCATTCACACACTTATGCTCATCTATTCTTTGAAAGAAATAACAATTTACAGGCTCGCAACCATGATCTACAAAAGTTTCATTGAATAAACAATTAAGATTTAAGCAAGTGTGATTTGAAGCATATTCCATCTCACCACAATTTAATTCTCTACAACTATGCTCAAATATATACTCATCCCCACTACAATTAAGTAGCTCACAACTATGGTCGATAACAGCTTCATCATCACTACAATTAAGCAGCTCACAACCATGATCAACAAAAGCTTCATTATAAGAGCAGTTTAAGTATTCACACGAATGATCAATTATATACTCTTCCTCACTGCAGTTTAATATCACACAATCATTTTTCTTACATTCTTCTTCCTCTCTGCACATACTATCTCTACAACATTCATAATCCATACACTTATGCGCTAACATATACTGGCAATCCTCACATTCAAGCTTAGCACACCAATTACCTTTACAATATTCATCATACTCACAGGAAGAATCTGAAACACACTCTAAAACAGGCATCACTTCACTCTTCTCCTTATAACAATGTTCTAAGCTATAGACATCGTCCCTTCGATTCTCAGGGTTAACAACCGTATTGGTAAAGCAAGGATAATAGATCAGCCTGTCATAATCATTTGCCTTGGGTAATTTAGCCCTCAATGTTTTAGTCCTTTTCTCATTAGGCATAAACACAAATAAATCACCCCTATTACTATCTAAAGGGTTATAGCTCAGATTGAAGATAGCTATTCTAGAATCATCAACACTGTCTTTTAACTCAATGGATACAATCTCCATCTTTTTCTCACCAAAGTGAGTGATAGTTATTTCCCAATCTGCAAATTTGCCTTCTACACATTGATTACCACCACAATTATATTCTATCTCATAAGAGAACCCCTGCGCTAAACCAATCTCTGGAAAAACAAACATTACCATACATAAAAGCCAAATATATATCCTAAAATTTTTCATATTCATTTTTCAGACTGGAACTGTTGTAAAGGTTACATTGCCAGCACAAAGCCCTTTTATACCATATGGAATACCTATCTTCCAATACGTATAGTTCCTATCATTTTTATATGTTGTGTCATTAGTCCTCTGTGGTAATGTGAAGTTCTTAACTAAAGTAGCAATATCAGTAATGTTTGTCATCTCACCATATATATCACCCTTCTCAATTGAGTATTTCTCATACATCAAAGGTATATTGCCCTTTTCACAATCCATAGCTAATCCATCACCATCTATTACCGCAAAGCCATCCACTGTTATGTTAAAGTCTACATTTCCTAGATTTGTTACATTGACCTCGATATCTAATGTTGAATTTTTACCAGGCTCTAAGTTTCCATAATCTATAATAGTTGGAGAAAGGCCTATAGCCAATAAATCATTAACAGTCGATGATATATTGTCCGCTCCAACAACATTACTCTCGTCTACAGCAGTAATATTACATTTCCAAGAGCCATTATTTGCATAATACTGAACTGCAAAAGAACAGCTTATATTAATCTCGTATGTGCTTTTAGAGACATTCCAGCATGTTAAGTTGGTATAATGATTGTTATTATCATCTTCCCCTGAAGATTGAACTGTACTATGGAAAAATGTTGAATTAATTATCATTATATCACTGATATTGTTATCATCATTAAGCGTTGCATTACAATAAACCCTTGTTGTTGAGCCAGCAGTAAGATCTATCGGAGTGTCAACAACCAAATTAGTTACAGTAGGTGCAAAGTTAGGAGTTATGCTCAAATTAAAGAATCCAGAGTAACCAACATTGTAATTGCTGCTATTGTCAGTACAATTCACACTCCAGTTATATGTATTATTTGACATGATTACGCTAAAGCTTTGAGTTACACCTCTAGTGATAGTACGATTCGTTTGATTTATCTCATTATTTATTATCAAAGAGCAATTAGCTATCTTAGTGCCATCTGTTACACTATACTCTAATGTGACTGGGTCATTGCTAAACTTAAATCTTGAATCATTAGCTGGAGACTGTAGTTGTACTACCGGACTTACCCCATCTTGTGCAGTAACATTATAAACAGTATATACATCCAAACTATCAAAATTTCTGCCATCATTAGTACAATTTGCCCTAACTGTGATATTAGTGTTCCCTGTTGAGTTCACACTCACATTCCACCCGCTTATTACAGAAGAGCCAAGATCTATAGAACCTAAACTCTTAGCACTTTGCTCCCCTGGAGCAAGTTTTAACACATCTCCATTGCTTATGTTAATGGTTGCAGAACACACACCACCATTCTGCCCCCCAATTACCTTAACATTTACAGTTACATTAAAATAATCTGAAAGGTTGTATATGCTGTTATTGCTGGGGATAGTTATTGTCACATTTGTTTCACTTGGCCTAGTTATATTAAGTCTGACATTAACATAAGTTGTTGTATTCTCTAATGTTGTTGTATTCGTTCCATACCAATTAGAACTCCATGAAGTTACAATTATTGTATCATTATCAGAACCATTTATTGTAGTAGCATACGTAGCATCAACAGCTGGCGGCCCAACACCATTTGTTCTAGTCTGAATAAAATCAGAAGTATTAGTATTATTCACAGTTACAGGAACACCCCCTAAAACATATGAACCGCCAATATCATAGATTATTCCTTCTATATTGTGAGGGGCAGGGGGAGCAATAATAGTATGGGCTATTAGGGCCAAATAAACTAGACTTACGATTAATAAGTAATTTCTACTCATGCTATCTCCTCTTTTTTTTAATTCCCATACCTTTTTTATCTTTCCAATCTTTCCTAACAATTCTTTTTTTAAATCTTTCTCCCTTATACTTCCTATACACAAAATATATTATGATTAGAATTGCTATTATGCTAATAGTACCTTTGTTTGATATCCCTTCTGTTGGAGCAGTAGCATAACCTGCTATAGAAGATAAACCTTCCTCATTCAAAACTAAATCTACATCTCTCATATCCCCTTCTAATTTAATCTTAGTCTCTGCATGCGTGAATCCTCTCTTAATCTCGATAATAATTTCATCTCCATCTTTCCCATTAATTATTACATAATAAGCTCCAGAATTCGGCCTTATCCCTGTCTTAGTTTTTGTTGTTTCTCCATTATTTATATTCGTTAGTTTGATTTCTAATCCCTCTCCAACCTGTTTTCTTTTATTATCACTATATATAATTCCAGATACAACACGCACTTCTTTTAGCCCGCTTATTATTACTGCAGTTGGTTCCTTTATGAACTTAAGAGAGATTGCAAAATAACTAAAGCCCTCTACACTTGCCATATAATAAACATAATTCCCTTTACTTTCAACATATACTGTATCTAACTCTTCCCACTTATTGTTTGTAAACCTGTTTAATATTAGGTCTGATATCTCTGCTTCATTATCATCCAACCATGCTTTCTCCACCTTAAACTGTATTTCTATATTCTCCACATCATCTACTTTCTCATCTGCACTTATCTCAATATACATGTAGACCTTTTTATCCAACCCTCTTATTTTATCAGGTCTTTTTGAGAACTCTTTGACCTTTAATTTAAGGTCTTTCTTTATCTTGCCTTTTAGAATAATTTTTTCTATTGTCTTGCTTAGTTTTTCTAAGGTCTTTATAGATACCTTCTCTTCTGTTTTATTCTGTTTTACTTTTGGTTCTTCTTCTATAGTATCGTTTATAACTTCATATTGATCTATGTCCACCAAAGGAACATCAACATTAACAGAATACGCACTAATATCAAATGCCTGAGTAGCGCTTAGACTACCATCACTAACCCTGATCACTACACTGTTGTTTCCAACATCCCCTCTTCCAACACTCCAATTTACAGATCCATAAGAATCTATCATCATCCCTTCTGGACTTTCGTCAAGGTAATAATAGATTAACTCATTATCAACATCCGTAACCTCCAACTGATATTTATACAATCCACCCTCTGTAACAGAAGTATTTGGATGAGAACTTATTATCGGAGCATCATTAACATTAATAACATCAAGAGTAAACGATTGGTTCACAACAAATATACTATCATTCACTTGTACTATTATACTATGCTCCCCTACATAATCATTACCCGGCAACCATTCAATAACACCAGTTTCAGAATCAATATTCATCTCTTTAGGATACACTAACAATGAATATTCTAACACATCTTCATTCTCATCTTCTGCAATAACAGTATAACTATAAACCTCATCTTCAATTGATTCTGTTAATGGTATAGATGTTATGGTAGGTGGTAGTTCAGGTAAGGACATATTTAGGAGCAAGTCCACATTACGCATCACACCCTGTAAAGTAATAGTCCTATCAGCAGAGTTGTATTTATTCCACGCACTGATTACTATTGTATCTCCATCATTACCATTCAACGAAACGGAATATCTTCCATTGTTCTTTGTTTTTCCCTGTATGAACTCTCCCGTCGATACATCATGAACACTGAAATCAATGCCTTTCCCTACATGGGTGATACCATCTAGCTCATAGATATTGCCGTCTATTCCTTTAGGTACAGGCATTGCATAAATCATATACGGCAGCATCAAAACTATCAAAACATACATCATTAATTTTATTTTTTCATTCTTCATTTTATGTATTTGGATCCAAAGTCCAATTTGAATTTTGAGTTACGTCAAGATAATAGCCCTTACCTGGTTCAAGACCAACAAAGCCAG
>JAYEIZ010000203.1:0-2352 GCA_034660355.1 Nanobdellota archaeon | reverse complement strand
GTTAAGGTAAGGGGCAAGTATGTTACAAAGAATATAAGGTATATTGGAACGGCACAGAAATTATTAAGTAATCTAAAGGAGTTAGATAAATATAGACGAGAAAATCCTTAACTTAACGACATTGGGTCGTCCCTTACGGGGTGGTCGGTAGGGCAAAGCGAAGCTTTGACCGTCTGCCGCCATGTATGGCTGGATTTTTTAAAATTATCTGATCATTATTTTCAAAAGACATGCTAAATATCTAAAGATAAAGTTTAAAAGTAACTTAACTTTCCATTAATATAATGAAAATAAACCTTAAAACACTGTTATTGACTGGGTTTTTTCTTTCTGGAATGGCTGCTCTAATCTATGAAGTTGTTTGGACAAGGCCTTTATCTTTGATTTTTGGCTCTACTATATATGCTGTAAGTACCATGTTGTCTGCTTTTATGGCAGGCCTTGCTTTAGGCTCTTACATATTATCAAAATATGCAGATAAGCTAAAAAATCCATTATACACTTTTGCCATATTTGAGATTTGCATAGGAATCTATGGTTTGTTAATAATAGGTTTATTCAACATACTGCCTTATCCTTTCCTTTGGATATGGAACAAATTCAACCCTAGCTTCGCTATCTTCAACTTTATACAATTCATCCTATGTTTTTTAGTATTGTTAATACCCACTACCTTGATGGGAGCAACATGGCCAGTTGTTAATAAAGCGTACATTAAACATATAGAAAAGGTTGGAAAAGGAACAGGAACATTATATTCTGTAAACTCCTTTGGAGCTATTATTGGCTCATGGATGGCAGGGTTTATTCTGATCCCATCACTAGGGATTAGAGCAAGCAGCATCTTTGCTGCTATATTAAATCTTATTGTAGGCATAATAATCTTCGCAATCTCACGCTCAAAAGTAGAAAGACCAGATAGTGAAGTAAAATGAAAAAGAGCACTATCTTTTATTCGTTAATTGCCCTATTTCTTATTATCCTATTATTTGGTCCACATTATAACTCCTGGCTTCTTAATACAGGAATATATTTTACTGGCGGAACACTAACTATGGAAGATATCCAAGAAGGAGCAACTGGGACAAATACATTATTTGCAAAAGAAGGACTTTATGGTTCTGTTTATGTTGATGAAAAAAAACCAAGAATAACTACAGTCAAACACGAGGGTATTGGCTATAGGCTAAAGATTAATGAATCATTTTTTGGTAATATAAAAGTATTAAAGATTGATGGAAAAACACAATGCGGCACTGGAAGGGTAGATACAGTAACAACTGGACTACTGGGCGGTCTGCCAGTTATCTTAGGTAAGAAAGGAGACGCCCTTAATATAGGTCTTGGATGCGCTCTAACATTAGGCGTGCTAGAAAGGGGAGATTTCAAAAACATCGATACAATAGAGATTGACCCGGTTGTTATAGAAGCATCAAGTGAATTTAACGATGTTCATAACCGCGCTTTAGAGGACCCAAGATCAAATATGATAATTGATGATGCAAGAAATTATTTATTAAAAACCGATAAGAAATATGATGTAATTGTTAATGAGCCATCTCATCCTTACAGCATAGGCAACTCTAACCTGATCACAAGAGAATTCTTCTTAATGATGAAAGAACACCTTAATGAAGGTGGCATAGTTATACAATGGGTGCCAATATCTCAGATAACATCCTGCGATAAGCCAGGTTTTGCTATTTTTTATAAGACCCTATCATCAGTCTTTCCTTACAATTATGTTTTTACCTCAAAAGCAAAAATTCCTAATATACAGCCTTATATTGATGATAGTGATGGCAAGATTAATGCAAGATACAATGAAATCTATAATTACTCTAATCCTCAATGGAAATACGGAGAAACAATCTTAGTAGGATCATTAAAGCCAATTGACATTGAAAAATACCTTGATGATTTTACTAAAAGCAAAAGCAGAATAAAAAAACATTTCGAAAGAATAAGAATACCTAATCTTGAAGATTATTATACATTCAGTAACAAAGACGTCCTAGGTTTTTCTCATAATGTTGAGCTCAATACTGATAACAACCCAATTATTGAGTTCTTAGCTGCAAAAAACCTTCATTTATCAAAAGAATTAGATTGCGAAGTTCAACAAGGGATAGAATTCAAGAAACAATAAACAAAAAAAACAAATCAAAAAACAACACACTCAAATTTTAGCTCTTTCTCATCAGATAATCCTAATATCGTTCTAGACTCACAAATACCAAAAAGTTTATATATAATAACTAATATTGGTATATAATAAGTATATAATAAGTATATAATAAGTATATAATAAGTATATAATAAGTATATAATAGGATACAAATAGGTATATTA
>JAYEIZ010000202.1:0-2357 GCA_034660355.1 Nanobdellota archaeon | reverse complement strand
ACCTAAATGATCTCGACTCTGAAACAAGTATTCTAACAGATTCATATTCAGATAGTGGAAGTGATACAAACTCCAACAGCATTTATGAATACCTGATTATTAACATTGGCCTAGACATAAAAGAATCAGGAACATACTTTATTGAATTAGAATTACAAGACCAATACAATAACTATGTTAAAAAACTAAAGAATGTTTACACCTTAAGTACAGGTGAAAGAAATATTGATTTTACAATTGAAGGCAAAGGCATATACTCAACAAAAATAAACGGACCTTACATTATAGAATCTATCAACCTGCTAAAAGACAATGAAATTATTGATTCTGCCTCAAAAACATACACAACTAGTGAGTATAATAGTGATGATTTTGAAAAGCCCCCTTTACCAGATTTAGAGATAACAGATGTTGAGATACAAGATAACTTAGTAACAGTAGAGATAGAAAACACTGGAAGTAGTTATGCATTTTCATTTATTGTAGAACTATTCGATGAAGATTTTAATTCAGTAGGTAAAAAGATAGTTAGCTATCTAGCTCCTAGCAGCTCAGAAACATTAACATATGAAATAGACACTTCAAGTATCTCAATATTAACGGCAATTATCGATTACCTTAACACAATAGAAGAAAGCAACGAAGCAAACAACATCTTAGTCAAAAGCACAGAACCACCTTACCAATTAAATCTACAACAAGGATGGAATCTAATATCCCTGCCAGTAAAGCCATTAAACAACTTAATAAGCTCTATCTTCTCAAATGACCTATTGCCATTATTCTCATATGATAACTTAAACAGTAAATGGATTACCTATCAAAGCGAATCCTCAAATAACTTCGATCAAGTAAGCGAACAATCTGGCATATGGGTAAAATCAGCTACTACTCAATCAATTGAGATAGACGCAACAGACCTAACTTATCCAATAGAATTCAGCCTAAAACAAGGCTGGAACCTAGTATCTTATCCAGCTGAGAATACTGTTTCAGCAGACACAGCTTTAAACAATGTAAAAAGCACAATCTCATCAGTATTAACATACAAAGATGGAAATTGGATAAGCTATTCACCATCTAAACCCTCTAGCTTAAACACCTTACCTAACTTAGAACCAGGTAGAGCATATTGGATTTACATACACCAAGGCGCAACATGGACTTTTGATGGCAGTTCATATACTTAATGCCTAATAAATCTCCATAAGAACTTCTCCATATTCTCAGAAAACATCAACATCAAAAATATAACATATCCTAAGACAAATATCCCTAAAGCAACCATTAAAGGAGTTGTATCAACAGGTGCTAAAAGCTCCCCGCCAACAGGGAGGCTCCTGCCAAACTGCAGATAAAACATCCATGCAACACTCAAAACAATAGGTAATGTTAATACTGTCTTCTTTCCCTTGCTCATCCTAGGATGGTTCTTGAATACTTCTTCCCTAACTTTTTTCCCCATCTAACATTCACCTACTTCTTCAACTGAAAAACCATGCTTAGGGCATAAATTCTCTCCAGATAATGAACTGAACCTAGGCACAAATAAAAGCTTTTCTACATTTCCAACATTAGCATATACTAGATTCAACCTTACAACATCAGCAACGCTAATATGCTGCTCAATCACATTAGAATAAACATCATTATCTCCTACAACAAAAACCTTAACACCGCTTAAATCTGTTTCTCCATTATTCTGGATAGTAAAGATTAAACTGCTCCCATCACTACAAACACCATTATTTTCACCATAACTAACCAAGCTCAAACTTGTCGCATCACACCCTTCTATTTTTTCTTCTTGAACATAACCGCTAGCGCCCCAGCTCATAACAATGCCGCCTAGAGCTATAGCAAAGCCTATCAATAAAATGGTTGAAAACACAGGTGACATAGCTCTCTTCATTTTAACTCATCTAATTTATTATTGATGAACTTCTCTTCCTTATGCACTATTACAAGATAAGGCACAGTACTGATTATCAATATGATAATTCCACATATTACCAAAACATTCAGTAAAAAGCTATCAACATAATCAAAAGCAAAACCCACAATCCCAGCAACCATAAAGCCAAAATAAAGAATAAGCCCCATGTTCAAGACAATTCTTGATTTCTCCCTATTAAGTCTACTCTTCTCTATCTCTAAATACACAACTTCACTGCTCTTTTTTGCCATCAAGTAAATCTTAATTTATTTAATATTTAAATCTTGTGATTATAAGCTGCCGTAGAAATGCTCAAAGAAAAATAAAATAGATTTCCTATATGCATTATATGCTATTATTCTGAATCTTGCTTGTTGTCTTTGCCCTCTTGCGGTTGTTGCTGTTAGGTGCTCACCTAAGA
>JAYEIZ010000201.1:0-10387 GCA_034660355.1 Nanobdellota archaeon | reverse complement strand
TCTCTTTTTATTGGATTCATTAGATTTCTAATGGCAAACTACCTTACTTACTTGAGAAATTGACAATTCAGAGATGATGAATTGTAGGATTAGAAGTCATATCTGATTAAATCCGTCATCTACTGTATCATAAACAATAACATTTATAAATCAACCCTTTTTCTTCAAAGTAATATGGCAAAGGAAAAGACTTCGAGAGGAACAAAAGTAAAGAAGAAGAAATGGACTAGTGTATTAGCTCCAAAATCATTCGGTAATGATATAATTGGAGAAGTATATGCTTATGATCCTAAATCCCTAATAGGCAGGGTTGTTACTGTAAATCTAATGGGTTTAACAGGTGATATGAAGAAACAGAACACTAACCTGAAGTTCAATATCTCCCATTCAGAAGGTCCTAATGTAATAACAGCTCTCACAGGATATTATATTGTTTCTGCATCAATAAGAAGGCTTGTAAGAAGAGGAAAAAAACGTCTTGACTTCTCTTTTATCTGCAAAACATCTGACAATAAGAGAGTAAGGATAAAACCATTGATGATACCTCGCTCAGGCACAAAAAGTTCTACTAGCAGAGACCTAAGAAAAGCTACTATTGATTATGTTACAAATTATATATCTAAACTAACCTTTGAGAATGCAATTAGAAACCTGATGGCTCATAAAATACAAAGGGCAATAAGAGACGAACTTAAAAAAGTTTATCCTATAAAGATTTCAGAAATAACTGCATTATATATTGAAGAAGGCAAAAAAACATTTGGGCAAAAAGAAGAGCTTAAATTAAGAGAAGTTACAGAAGAAGAGGCCCCTAAAGAAGAAAATAAGAAAGCAGAAGAAGAAAGTCCTAAGGAATCAGAAGAAGGTAAGGAAGAAAAAGCTGAAGCTCCTAAAGAAGAGAAAAAGGAAGAAAAAGCTGAAGAAGAAAAGCCTAAGGCAGTAGAAGAGAAGAAAGAAGAATATAAGGAAAAAAAATCTGAAGCTCCTAAAAAAGAAGAACCTCCTAAGAAAGAGGAATAAATATTTAAATATTGTATTAATTATTTTATTTTTATATAGCCCCATAGTGTAGTGGTCAAATTCTTGAAGATTTGCTTCGGAAGACAATTCATCTTTGGTTCTGGGCCAAAGGACGGCAGTTCGAATCTGCCTGGGGCTATTCTTTTTGGTATGTGGTTGGTGGTTAGTAGTTTGTGGTATGGGGGTGTTGCAGCATGATAATGTCCCCAATAGGCACAAAGAAGAACCATGCAGTAGTTTGGAGCAAAAACATCAACAGAAACTTTTCTGATGAGGAGCTAGAGAAATTCTTTTCTTGTGTAGGCAATAAGAAGCATTTATTGTGTTTTCAAATGCAAGCTTACTTGGGATTGAGGATTTCTGAGGCTGTAAAGGTTAATTTGAATGACATAGACTTTAATCGGCGTAAGATAAGGGTTTACGCAGAAAAGACAAAAGAAATGGACTTCTTGCACTTACATGACAGGGTGTTCGAATCCGTCCAGAAATGGGTTCGAATCCATGCCAAAGAGATTAAGGAACACCAAGGATTTTTGATTTTTTCAGAGCACAAAACAGGGCATCTAAGCAAAGACAGGATGAGAAATTATTTTAGAGCCTATCTGAAAAAAGCTCAGCTAGATGATTGCTATGTAGAAATCTCAACAGTGGGTAAGCAATGCTATGACAAAGCTGGGAGCAGAAAACTAAGAAGGTTAAGCACTCATTCATTAAGGCATTATTATGTTACGAAGGTGTATAAGGAAACAATGAATCCTGTTGTTACACAGAAATGCGCCAGGCATAGAAGCTTTAAGTCAACTTCGTGCTACATCAACATTGATCCAAAAGATACTATTGATGCTTTGGACAGGACTTTCGGAAAACCAGAAACCAAAGACCAAAAACCACAAACTGATATGAAAGATTTCGTTGAGATGTTTAAGGCATGGAAGTCTAGTAATTGATGGAAAACTTCTTCTAATACAGAATTTTTCCTCCTTTAGATATTGGGCATCCTATTGGATTTTTGCCTTTTCATCGAAGTATTTCGGAGAGTAGAGTATCCTTAGCTAATCAGTTGGTTGCTTGTCCCCCCTTGGAAGATTTTTTCACACGCCGCTTATAAAAAATTGAACCGATTTTTCGTAAGAAAAAATTTGTTCCGAGCGTGTTAGTGTGTAGTAGGTAGTCCAACTAACCACACACCACTTACTAGAAACCAATCCACCGCGAGCCTTGAAGAAATAGAGTGAAAATTTTTTAATTGTTTTGAAAATGTGAGAACGATGCAAGGAGTGGATTTTCAAAAATTATAAATACCAGATTACATTATCTAAATAGAAGATGAAAAAAGAGATAATATTAAGATTAAGAAAGTCTTTTGAAGATTATGCTAATGAAGCTGATGGCATAGAATTCTGGTTTGCTAGAGATTTAAAAGTGCTTTTAGAATATGAACAATGGCGTAATTTCTTAAATGTTGTTGAGAAGGCAAAAGAAGCCTGTAAGAATGCAGGAAATGATATTGCAGACCATTTTGCTGATGTCAGCAAAAAGGTCAAGATTGGTTCTGAAGCAGAAAGGGATATTGATGATATAATGCTCACAAGATACGCATGTTACTTAATAGCTCAAAATGGAGATCCTAGAAAAGAGCAGATAGCTTTTGCTCAAAGCTATTTTGCAGTACAGACGAGAAAGCAGGAACTTATTGAAGAAAGAGTTGCCTTAATTGAAAGATTGAATGCAAGGCAGAAGTTAGTGGCATCTGAAACAGAGCTTTCTAAGCTAATCTATGAGAAAGGAGTTGATGATGCTGGGTTTGCAAGGATTAGAAGTAAAGGAGACAGAGCATTATTTGGGGGATATACTACTGCTATGATGAAGAATAAGCTTAAAATTCCCAAACATGGGCCTTTAGCAGATTTTCTTCCAACAATCACTATTACAGCAAAGAATCTGGCTACAGAAATCACTAATTTTAATGTAAAGAAAGATAATCTTGAAGGCGAAGATAGAATAACTGGCGAGCATGTAAGGAATAATGCAGAAATAAGAGGGGTATTATCCAAAAGAGGTATAAAACCAGAGGAGTTGCCTCCAGAAGAGGATATTAAGAAACTTCAAAGGAGAGTCCAGAAAGATGAAAAAATGATTGTTGATACTTCAAAAAGGAAGAGGCAAGCTTTAAAATGAGTGAAGAAAGTCTTTGGGAAAAAGGCTCTTTTGCTGAAACTTTAGGTCCACAAGATGTCAAAGAAAGAATGAAAACCTTTCATAAGAAGCACGATGAAGATATGAATTTTAGCTGTAAAAAATGTGGAAAGAAGATTTCAGCTCATAACAAAGATTGGCATGCTTGTATGTGTGATGAATGTTTTGACGAAGAGTGTTTTCCTGAAGAAGCACAAATTTTTGAAACTAATCTTGAGGAAATAGGGAAGATTTGCAAAAGGAATGAAAAAGAGAACATAAAATTTTATAAATTTTTGAAAACCCATGAGCTGAACCAGAAAAGGTTTGAGAAGATTGTAAAAGAAATAGAAGAAAAAATAGATTGTACAAAATGCGGGAATTGTTGTAAAGTTCTTAACACAATTTTAACTGAAAAGGGTATAGATAGGATTTTAAAACACTTGCATTTAGCAAGAGATGAGTTTATTTCAAAATATTTGATAAAGAATGAAGATGGTGACTTTGAGTTAAAACAAAAGCCATGTATTTTTCTAGTTGATAACAGATGTAAAATATATGATGCAAGACCAGAAGAGTGCAGGGAATATCCGCATCTAAATAAGGATATAACAGTCAGAGGCCACCAATTTCTTAGTAACGCTGAAATCTGTCCAATAGTGTTTAACGTTCTGGAGAATGCTAAAGAAGAGTTTTTAGAAGATATTTATGCTTTTGAAAATCCAGAGATTTAGAGGTGAATAAAATAGAGCTAAAATTAAGCAAAAATGCCCCCTGCCCATGCAGTTCAGGCAAAAAATACAAGAAATGCTGTATGGGGGAAATATCTGAAGAGCATGATACATATTACGCATTATTACATAAAGAAAGCATAGTTAAAGATATGTTAGTAAGGTGGGCATCTCAAAATTTTGATTATGATGAATTAAATACTTATGCAAACGAGTTTAATAAGAAAAACTTTAATGAATTAGAGTCTGACGAAGAAATTACACCTTTTTTTGACTGGTTTTTCTTAGAAGCAATACATAAAGGTAAAGAAAAAAGGATGCTAAAAGTTATTATAGATGATTTTTCTCATTTATTTGATCCAGTTGAACTAAAGATAATGAAAGAGTGGGCTAAGAACACACAATCTGGTGTATTTGAAGTAGAGAAGATAGACAAAGACAATTGGAGGACATCATTAAAAGAAATATTTACCCAAAAAAAATACGAAATAATTGACAGAAAAGCAGCAACATCTGCTATTAAAGGGGATATAATTTTCGGAAGAATACAGAAAATATTTTCAAATTATTATCTAAGCGGAGCTATAACAAGTTATCCACGATTTACATTACTTGGTCAATTAAAGGATTTTGTTAATGATAGATATAATCTTATAAAACAAAAGAACCCAAGCATTACGTATGAACAGTTTATGAATTCAAATAGCAAAATTCTTAATGATTTTGTTCCTAAGATGCCAAAATTTGTAGCTCCGGATGGAGAAGAAGCCAAAATGTGTGAGGCAATATATTCTATTGATCTGAATCATATAGAAGAAATTCTGGATTGGTTTGATGATAACGAAAATTTTCTTATAACTGATGAGGATTACAAGGGAGATAAATTCAAATCTGCGATAATTGCTTGCATAAAGCAAAAAAATAGAGGAAAAATTTACGACACAGAAGAAAGTCCTGCAATAATAACCCAAAGCCACTATGTTGATGAAGATAGGAATAAAATTGAAACTGAGGGAAGTATAGAAATTAAAAATAGTGAATTTAAGGTATTCTCCCAATCTGAGAATGTATTTAAAAAAATAGTTAATAAAATAGAAAAGAATATAGGGAACCATCTTGAATCAGAAAAAGAAGAGATTAAATCGGTAGATGAAGTAATAGACGAATTTAAAGAGGATAAAAAAGAGTCACCAAAAAAGAAGAAAAAAGATGCTAACTTGATAAAATTAGAAAAACAGATAATGGATCAATATTATAAAGATTGGTGTGATCAGAGAATCCCTGCATTGAACAACAAAACACCAAGAGAATCAATAAAAACAGGGGAAGGCAAAGAACTATTAAAAAGCCTATTGTTAGACCTTGAAAACGAAGAAGAACACAAAAAAAGAGAAGGTGAAAAATATATACATACTGTAAAAATAATCAGAGACGAATTAAATTTTCATGAATAAAAATCAAAACAAATAATAACAAGTTATACTTCACCAAAATAAAAAAACATGAGGTGGTATAAATGTCTTGGAAATTGAAAATTTCTAAGAACTCAGAAAAATCCCTGATTTTTCCGAGTAGTTCGACCCTAGAGTTCGAATCCGGTAAAATGTCAGAACCACAAACTACCTACCACCGACCACAAACCAAAATGGCAGGCAGTTCGAATCTGCCTGGGGCTATTAATTTTTCTACAAGCCCAAGAAGCAGTCTTTCGCAATCTTAAATCCCATACATCCAATTGCAACGGTCTACTCAACGAAGTTGAGTAGGCCACAGGTATCTATAGGGTGAAACCCTTAGGTAGGGATCTGCCTGGGGCTATTCTTTTTGATTCGTAGTATGACTATTTTAGATAGTATTCAATTTAGAATTAAGATTCATACAGTATAACTGAAGCTATATCTACAAAATAGCCATTATTGAATGTTTTACGAAACGCCCAGATAACCGCTCGGATTTTCATTTCATCATATCCGGGTCTTAGTTTATGGATTATCTCATGTAAGATAGCATCACTATTGACAAACCCTTCCATCTTTAGTACGCCTTCCTCTATGTCATCATCAGGCCTTTCTTTATATGGGCCACCTGCCATACGGGCAAGTTCAAAAAGTATTGCTTCAGCAAGCTTCCTATATGCATTTCGAGATTCATCTTGAATCATTTTTTCAGCAGCTAATCTGGCAAATTTCTCTTCCTCTGATAATATCCTTTTCTTTACCTTTTCATGCGTTATTACTGCTATTGCAAAGTCATGGATTTCTTTGTATAATTCTGCATCATCATGTCTGTCTTCCCTAAAAACTTCATAGAGTCTATGCTCATCAAGAGATATTAGTAAGTAAAGCTTAATCAAAAGAGCTTCCACATTATGTGGCTTTCCCCTAATAATCCTTATAAGGTACAGTTCTGTTTCCAGAAAATTATGTATTTCACTTAGAAGTTTAATAAATTCAGATAATCTGTCTTTATCTTCAGCAATATTATCATTTATTCGTATAAGATTCAAATTCATTAATCTTTCAATGTCTTCTACTATCTCTTTTTCTAGTTTTTCTTCTCCTTCTATGCTCACTAGGTCTTTAGGGATTAGTGCTTCTATTTGTTCCAATTTGTCTAAAACAAAATCCCAATTCTCTAAGGTTATTTTAATATTTTTACGTGAAAAATGCTTTGAATCTTCATTTTTCTTTTCATAGTTGGATAAAAGTTGGTGCCACAAAGCAATGCGTTTAGCTTTCTCCCTATCATCAAGCCTAGCTAACTCTTTCCCAACAGATCTTCTGTTCTGAATAAGGTGCTTAAGCCATCCCATATACATAGAATCTATAAATTGCATTAATAAATCTTTCCCCATTATCTTATAAATATACTACTCACATTATAGTAAACTATTTATACTAATCCTATTTCATAGAACATATGAAAAGGGGTGTTTTTGTAATAATCTGCTTACTTGTATTAACAAGCTGCAGCCTTGATAGAACTATCATATCAGAAACCACTTTAAACTACGAAAATCTTTTAGAACTTTCACCCAAATACCGTCTTACAAGCATATACTCAGAGAATGAAGATTTCCAATTGCAGATAACACCTCATGAAATCTGGCAGAATGAAACTTCTCCAGTAAATGATACTGACAAGCCAGGTCTATTCGAAGCGATAGTTATTGCACAGACAGAAAAAACAAGACAAAAAGAAACTAACGGAACAACAATGGAAAACGCCATAGAACAACTCATGCTAACATTAGAGGATTTCCCTCTTCTTACTCACAAACTATGTACTTTCAAAAAAAATTCAATGAACAATTACCCTACAATAAGGGGAACATGTGAAGATAATGAAAAAATACTCTTCATAGTGGTAGGCGGCCCAGACATCAACAAGAGCAAAGAAGTTGTAAATGAAATCATGACTACCATGACCGTAAAATGAAGCTTTCGAATGTAAATGAAAAAGGTTTAGAAAAAGCAAAGCCTTTTCAAAGACAAATAGCCCAAGGCGCAGAAGCAAAACTATTTCTAAAAGATAATAAGATAATTAAAGACCGCTTCAAAAAAGAATACCGGATAAAAGAGATAGACCAAAAACTTCGTAAATCAAGAACAAAACGAGAAGCTAAGATATTTGATAAGCTCACAACAATTAACTTTCCTGCTCCAAAGCTGATAAAAAGTGATGATAAAGAAAGAATAGAGATGGAATTAGTAGATGGTAAAAAAGTAAGAGATATCTTAGAAAAATCTGACTACAAAAAACTTTCAGAAGAGATTGGAAAGAAAATAGCAATACTCCATAACAACAACATAATACATGGCGACTTAACAACATCTAACATGATGATGAGTAAAGAAATCTACTTCATTGATTTTGGCTTAAGCTTCTTCTCCCACAAAATAGAAGACAAAGCAGTTGACTTACACCTATTAAAACAAGCTCTAGAAAGCAAACACTACACAATATGTGAAGATTGTTTCAAAGAAGCAATAAAAAGCTACAAAAAAGAATGTAAAGAAGCAAAAGAAGTTCTCATTAGGCTAGAAACAGTTGAAGACCGTGGAAGATATAAAGGTAAAAGAGATACTACTAAAAAATAGTAAAAATAGAAAGATTTATATATTCTCAGAGGAACTCCTTAGGTAGTTGTGGGGATAATATGTCAGTAAATGAGTTAAAAGAGAGAGTTCCATTACTAGAACTACCTGGATTAGGATTAGAGCAGATAACAGACTTTTCACTAAATCTAAAATTCTATGAAGAGCGAATGCGTAGATTAACTAATGAAGAACCTATTGATGATTCTCATTCTGTTCCAAGTCCAGCAGATGAACTTCTATTTTGGGAGCTTGTTCCGCAGTTTGATTTTAATCCAGAAGAGATGAGAGAACATGAAGGATTAGAGACAATATTTGCTAGAAACAACGACATAACAAAACCAGTATCAATGGAAATCTCAAGCATAAAAAAGCTTGAAGAACATGTTCTAAAAGCCTATCAGGTTGCATACGCAAATTACATGTTAAGCAGAAACAGTGAAATAAATGAGATATTCCCACATGGCTGCTCAGATAAGTTTTCTGCTAATGTTATGTTGTCTCTTGTTGATTTTGGCTATGTAAATGCAGCTATTGTACTAAACACAAAGCTTAATCATTATTATGTTATTCTTCCATTTGTTTCTGAAAAAAAAGAAGGAGTCATAATTGTAGATCCTACTTCTGACTCATTATGGAGATCACACTGGAAAGACATGCCAGAAAAAGACAAGCCTAGAAACATGGTTTCTGTAAGACTAGGCAGAAAATGGGAATACAAAACAGAGTTTTTAGGCGGACATGAATATACCAGAACACCAGAAGAACAAAAAGATCTATTCCCTGACAAAGTTCTTTCCCTTGACGTTATGATCAAGCACTTACCAGATTATGGATTCAAAGTTAGTGAATTACCAATAGGAAGGTATCACTCTACTGCAAGATACCTAAGAAAAGCATTCTCTAATCCCATTAACATAAATTAAGAAATCTAGGATCTATCTAGTAGCCATTTTCTTTAAATTTACAAGAGGTAAAACCTCTATTCTTACTCCACGATTCCTACTTGAGAAACTCTTAAAGGTCTTCGAATTTAAAAGAGCATTAAATAGTGATTGGTATCTTGTTCTTAAATATTTCAACGCGTTAATAAGAGCCCTATTGGCCATTATATCCTTAGCTTTATGATTAGCTTCAATAGATTCATCTCTCTCAAATCTACGTGCAAGGCCAGACTTCGCATTCAATGTCATAACATTCACATTATCAACTTGGGGTAATGAAATATCAACAATAATTCCAGTCTGAGTACGATTCCAAAAATGAACTATTTTATGAAACCGAGGCACTCCAAACAAAGCAGATAACCCTTTCATAACCATGCCTTTGTTAATAACATAATACCCCCCTCTGATCTCATATCCAAAGATTGCGTTGACAGCATAAGCACATAGATAACTATAATGCTCACTAAGTCGCTCTCTGCCCATGCCTTCTCTCAAGGGATTAAGTTGATCAACTAAAGCCATCTTAATTATAACCTTTATTTACTCTATTAATAAACATTTCGATTTATTTCAACAACTTTTTACTCTCGATAATAGATAACATTCTAAAAACGAAGTTTTTATATATCTCAAGTTATGCTTGAGTATTATAAAATCAAAGATTTTATATAGCCGCACTATTAAGGTATTATCATGTGGGTAGCTAAGCTAAGAATAAAGCATGAAGACTGTGTTATTGGAAGGCGCTGTAAAAGATTCAATGTAACTTCTACTGGAACTCCGTTCAACTATTACAAAGATGAAGAAAAAGCATATTATTCACACCTAGAAACATTAGAAGGAGATGAAAAGAAAATACAAGCCTTTATTGAAGACCTCCAAGAAGACCCATTGATAAATAATGTAGAAGTCAACAATAATTCAATATTCTTTGTAAACGAGATGCCTCTGCAACAAAAAATACCTACCCCTCATTCTAACAAAAAGATATTCCTGACAAAACCAATAATTGTAGACATAGAAGGGCATGAAACATGGGAGATAGGAGCAATTGACCAAAAAACATTAGACGATTTTATCATAAGCCTCAGAAAAGAACATTTCGAGATTAAAGTCATAAAAACAGAAAACCAGCCAATAACTAGATTACATAAATCAAAAGAATCACCAGAACTGACAAAATCACAAAAAAAAGCTTTGGAAATAGCAACACAAAGAAACTATTATGATTACCCTAGAAAAATTGAGCTAAAAGACCTGGCAAAAGAATCAGGCATATCCCTTTCTACATTCAGAGAACATCTAAGAAAAGCAGAAAAGAAAATAATACCTAAACTGCTTTAGCTCTTCTCATAGACTCCCATCAACTCAGCCTTAGCAATTGCATGCTCCTCAACTTGATTATAGAAATCTCCTT
>JAYEIZ010000200.1:0-2408 GCA_034660355.1 Nanobdellota archaeon | reverse complement strand
GCTTTTATTACAGTAGTTACAATATTCGTTGCCCCTTCACCTGGATCATCACCTACATCATTTGTTGATTTAATTAAAACGCCTACATCGGTTGTTTTCTCAAAACTTGGTGGATTAAATCCTGAATTATAATTTTGCATACCACCAATAAGTTGTATTCCCCAATATGAATATATTTGAACATCATTAGCATAAGCATTTTGAAAACCATTATGTTCATCACCAAATTGAAATCTACAAGCTTCTCCTGAAGTTAAATCTTTATAACCAAATACTCTTGGGGTAGCTGTTGAACTTCCATTAGTAGAAGCATTTATATCTCCCGTAGCATTTATAGTTCCAAAACTATCACTTGGCAATACCCCTCCTACTACACCACCAAGAACTTGTTCGGCATCTACCATTCCAGTAAATCCATCATTTTTTGGCGCTATTTTTGATATTAGTTCAATGGACGTAGGACTTCACCTCCTTTCTTTTGTTTTTTCATATTATTTTGTTTCAACAGAAGACGTACCGAGGTTAGAGTTAGTACTTCTCCATACATAGAAATCTTCTGTGTAACCGTTTACATTAGTTACGCTTACTGTTTCTGGACTTTCAAATCCACCCTCAAATCCTCCGACCCAGAACGAGGGTATTCCTAATCTCTTAGGAAATGCGAATAACATATATTCTCCTGAACCAGTAGTTATGTCATTCCAAACTTGTGTATTATCATTTGTTATTTCATTGGTTGCTAATCCCTCTACATCCGCCTCTGTATAACCGCTAGCAGTTGATGTCTTGCCATAATATAAAGGATTGATAAGTAGAGATGAAGTTGAAAGTTGCAAGGTACTACTTCCTAAATTAGTATTTGTTGAAGCGAATACTTTATAATTTTCTGTGTATCCAGCACTGTTAGTTATACTAACTGTTTCAGGCGAAGTAAAAGGCATTGTTACTCCATTAAACTTTGCTCCTGTTGCGTGTATTGAGGTATAGCTAGAAGGATAAGCCCATACTACATATTCACTAGCCCCAGCATTTACTGACCTACTACTTGTATAACTACTAGATATTGCACTACTTGGTAAAGCTTCTACATTTGCCTCTGAAAAACCAGAACCTGTTGTTGAATTTCCCCACCTTATATAATTTCTAAAATAGATTGCCGAGTCATAATCATAATCACTATCAGTACCATCACTTGAATATAATCTAAATCTTAAGTATTGGTCTTTACCAGCTGGATAAGCTACTGCGTCCGTATTATTTCCAGAAGTATAAGCTGAACCGTCCATAGCATTAATAGTTGAATAAGCCCCACCATTAATAGACTTCTGTATATTTGCAGTTGTTGGTGGTCCATTATCATAACTAGCTGTAAAATTAATTGCTTCGGCTGCTTTCCAATTTCCAGTTCCTATAAGTTTCAAGGTGCTTTCACCATCACTAAATGAAGTACAAGAAAAAGTAAAAGTAGTTCCGTCTGGTGCAGGGACAAAATCTGTTCCATTAAATATCAAATGGTCATTTTTGTCGGGAGGTGTTGAAACATCTACCTCGTCAATTTGTTTTAGCTTAATCATAATTTAAAAATATCTAGTTGCGACTACATCGTTAGCATCTACTGCGTATGGAACATTAAGAACCATAGTAGTAGTTGTTACTGAAATTAGTTCTGCGGCTGACATACTAACTCCGTTAATTGAAACAGAGACAATTCCTGCTATTCCTCCAGTTGGAGCAGAACCTAAGGTTATATTAAAGTTTGTACTAGCGTTTGTTACAGGGCAAGTATCATCTTCTTCTGTTATTGAAGGACTACCACCACCACCTGTTAAATCACTTACTAAAGCTTTCTTTAGATTATTAGCATCACTTGTGTCTCCTATTAAAACATAATCTGTATCTACTGCTGTTACTGCACCTTTATTAGATATTGCAGTTTTATCAACTGTTAAAGCACCACTACCAGTTACTTCCCCTGTATGAGTAGCGTTAGTTACTTTAGCGTTATTAGTCGCTGTGTCGCTTTCTATTGTATCTAAATTTACTGCTTGAGTTACTGATATGTGTCCGACTTTTACTTCTTCGGCATCGGTATAAGCATTGGTATCTGCATTATTCTCATAAGAGGTTTTAATAGATGCAGCGTCTAAATCTTTATTAACTACTGTCCATTCAGCTTCTGTTGTAGCATCATCTGCTTCAGCTATTAAAACATCACCAACTTCTAAAGCAGTAGTGAAAAATGTTCCTGCTACTGTTACTGTGTACATATCACCCTTTTTAACTCCAGAAGGCGAAGTGTCTAAATCTGGTGTATTTGTAGAGGCATTATAACCACCTATGTAATCTACTGAAGAGGCTACCTTACCATCAACGTATAATTTTGTTGCTGCGTGTAAATCTACTGTAGG
>JAYEIZ010000199.1:0-10447 GCA_034660355.1 Nanobdellota archaeon | reverse complement strand
TAATCCATACAATCAACATCACCATCATTATCTACATCTCCCTCAATAGTAGAACCACAATCAACAGTATCAACTGCCCCACCATAATCTTCACAGCATAATGCAACTCCCTCAACACCTCCCCCTTCCATGCAAGTAAGAGTGCAATTAAGGGTAACATCTTGTTCATTACCTGTTTCTGTACATTCTTTTTTAACTAGATCAGCTCCATCTAAAGAGCAAGCATCATAATGGGTAGTAAATATAGAATCAGGGTTTTGATGCCAAGCTTTCCAGAGAAAATCCCAACAAGAGCCATCATCACCACTACATTCCTGAGTGCAATTCGTATAAGGGCAGCTAGGTTCACAATCAGCTTTTACCTTTAGGCTAAAAGCAAAAAAGCTAATAAAAAAGATTACAAATAACATAACCATTGATTTTTTTCTCATCTTGTCTTACAAAATTCCTTAACAGCACTATCCTCTAGATTATCACATAATGATTTATCTCCTGTTAAAAGAGCTAATGAAGTGTAATAACTCTCCCTACAACCTCTTGCCTCTACACCATCTAAGATATCACAATCACTTACATCCTTATTTTCAACAGCAGTTTTCACAATACTTCCATAAGATTCTTCAGGTTCAATCCTGTTAGAGATACTAAAATCTTCAAAGTCAGCATGATATAATGCTACAAGGATAACTACAACAATAACAGAGAATAACAAAATCACAACTCTATCCAAATGTTGGATATTGTGATGGTGAGAAATAGCTTCTTCTATATGCTCAATCTTATGGCCAGCTCTAACTAATCTTCGCTTTATCACATTAATATGTAATCCTTTCTTGAGTTCTTCACCTACATATTTAACAATATCTTTCCTTAACATTTAAACCTCTTATTTCCCAGGGACATTATATAGTCCTTCTTAACTTACTAAAAACATCTCCTTCTTTTTTCTCGGGCTCACTTCTAACATTAGCAGCAGGAGCACTCTGATAATTTTGTGTAGGAGGAACTTGTCTTTGAACATTAGCATAATTTTGTGGAGGAGTAGGTGGTTGTGGCGGCCTATTTACTTGCCTAGGTGGAGGGGGTATTTGTGCTGGCCTAGGTATAGGCGGCATTTGCGCTGGCATGCTTGCAGATCCAGGTTGTGACGGCATTTGCGCTGACCCATTCATTGGCCTAGGAAGGGGCATTCGTGCTTGTCTAGGTTGTTGCATCTGTTGTGCAACTCCTGGCCTTTGTTGTATTGGAGGTCTTGGAGGAATCTGAGGTCTCACATTAGGAGGCGCCCTATAACCTAATTGTACTGGTGGCCTCTGAGCCACATATCTCGGCGGCATCTGCCTTTGTGGAACCTGGCCAGGTATGCCCATAGCCTTCCTTCTCTCCCTTTCAAAATGTGCCTTGCTTGCATGATGGAAAAACTTAGCTATAGTCACTATATGAGTTCTATACAAAAAGAAACCTGCTCCCAATAAAATAAACAAACCAATTCCTACCCATAATAATATCTTAGCTACAACTTTCTCAACTGGAGAGAAAAGCTCCTCTTGTTGAACTCGGGTCTGAGTTTGATCAGAAAGTAAAGGATCAGTACCTCCCCTATATTCATCTATATTCTTAATGCCATCAGCATCTGCATCCTCATCAGCATCATCTAAGTCGTACCTTAACTTATTCTTCTTCTCCCAAATATCGGGCATCCCATCATTATCATAATCAAAAGGATACTTATCCGTCATGTCAGGTATCCCATCTAGATCAGAATCCCTTTCACCATCTTCAGATAATACAAACGGAGTTAAGACTAATAAAAACAACACTCCGATTAGTAAAATCTCAAGTTTATTCTTCATCTGATTCTAACTCCTTTTTCATAAAAAGCTCAATCTTCTTAGAAAGCATGATAGCATTATCTTCGCAATGCTGCCTATACCTATCATAAACCTCTGCTTCAATGCTTAGTGTGACCTTTTTCTTCATTTACTATCCTCTAGCTCTTTCTTCATGAAAAGTTCAATCTTCTTAGAAAGCATGATAGCATTATCTTCGCAATGCTGCCTATACCTATCATAAACTTCAGAATTAATGCTTAAAGTGACCTTTTTCTTCATTATCCTTTACACCCACTAATCCCTATACTTCTATATAAATCTTTGTATTTATTTATAAACTATAGACCATTCTAATACTTACATATACATCTATAGAAGTATAAATCAAAGGTAAAATAAAAATCCAGCAAAAAGGCAACAACAAAGGCGGAGATGGGGTGGGTCCCCGTTGGGGTGCCCCATAGGGCATTTTTGCATAGCAAAAATGACCGTCTCCCTCCATCATTGTTGTTGCCTCAGTAAACACCAAATAAGCAATTATTACTGCTCTTCTAAAAAAAAGAATAGAAAAATTGAACATAGATTAACAAAAATCAAACCAACAACAAAAACAACAAATTACCAAAGAATAAAGTAAGAACATAAGCAAATAAAAAACTAGGAACAAAAGGAATCCCTTCCTTAATCAAGACTCTCTTAATCTTATTCTGCTTATACAATTTTACAAGCTCTCTAATCTGTTTCTTCTCTATACCCAAATCCTTTGGCCCGCATATATATTTACCCTTATGCTTAATATCCTTAACAATCCAGTCTCCTTCTGTTAATTTGCTTGGCACAACAGATTTAACCATGCATGCTTTTTCAATAGCCTTAACAGCTATGCCTAGATAGAATATAACTAATGAAACAACTAAGATAGAAACAAAAACAAAACTCAAAATACTGCCGGATTTATACAATGCCAAAAGCAACATCACAATAACAAAAGCAAAAAGTATCCTCTTAAATCTTTTAACCTTACCCTTAACTAATATTTTCTTAAATTCCCGCCTAAAACCCTTAAGATTCCTAAAAATCAACGACAAACTCCAAAGTAAACCATATAAAGCTCCAACTAATAATATATTTATAAAAAAATCAAATAAAAAAGGAATCTCCCAAGACTTAAAAAACATAATATCCAAGCCTATCAAAGCACCTAAACCAATCAACACCTTACTATCTCCCCCGCCCCATTGGCCTGTATAAAACATCGCTAAAGCTAATATCAAAAACAAAGTAAAACCAGCTAAACTATTAACAATAAAAGAATAATCCCAATAAATCAAAGAAAATATCAGATTAATCCCTAATCCAAGAAACACTAAGCCATAACTAAGCCAATCAGGCACTTCTCGGGTTCTTAAGTCTGTAATAGTAGCAATAATAAGAACAACAATAGCCACAACCGCCAATATAAGTGCATACACCATTATATTAGTAAAAACAACCAAAAGTTTATAAAGTTAACTCACCGCCTAAACTGGGGGGAGATATGTTAGAAAAAGTCAAAGAGATTCTAAAAAAGGAAGACGAACATATAAGATTTAAAATACCCCGGCATATAGCATTAGTAACAAAAGGAAAGCACATCTACGCAGAAAAGCACAAAACATCAATAGAGAAAGTATATCAAAAAAGCAACATAATAATTCTAAGCACAATAGCCACTTCAGCAAAACTAAATATTCCAATAACAACATTCTATATATTATCGACAAAAGGAGAAGAACTTGAACACTTCTTAACAATAATTGACTCTTTAACAGAATTCTTCAACACATTAGCAGACAAAGAATTGATCCATAAGAACAAGATAAAAGTGTCTGTCTTAGGAAAATGGTATGATATGCCTGGAAAATTCGTAGATTCGATAAAAAACCTGATGGAAAAGACAAAAGAATATGATGCTAATTTCGTAAACTTCTGCATAAACTACGACGGACAAGAAGAGATAGTGGACGCTGTAAAATTAATCACACGCCAAATAAAAGCAGGAAAGATAGATGCAGAAATGATCAATAAGGAAATGATAAAAGAAAACATCTACTCATCTTATTTCTTACCGCCGGATCTGATAATAATCAACGGATCAAAAACAACATCTGACTTATTGTTATGGGATTCTCCAAACGCAAAAGTTTACTTCACAAACAAGCTGTGGCCAGATTTCGACAGAACAGAACTAATGGACGCTATAAGAGAATACCAAAAGGGAGAATAAAAAACAAAACGTTTTTCAATAACTCAAACTGTGTTTGAGGAATTTAAAAACAAAATGTTTTTAAATAAACTCAGTTCTCTGATTATTACCAATGACAAAATGAACCTAAGGCATTAAAGTTTTAGGGGATTGAGGTAAATTCTCAATTATTACCTCATTAAAAAAATATTAAAAGGTGAAATACATGGCAGATGATAAAATAGTAGATAAAACATATGAAGCTATTGAAACAGCTAAAGCTACAGGAAAATTAAAGAAAGGGACAAATGAAGTGACAAAAGTAATTGAAAAGCAGGAAGCAAAATTAGTTATAACTGCTAAGGATGTCTCTCCACCAGAAATAACAATGCACATCCCTCTTCTTTGCGAAGAAAAAGGCATACCTCATGTGGAAGTGCCATCAAAAGAAGAACTGGGAGCAGCAGCTGGAATAGAAAAACCAACAGCAGCAGTAGCTATTGTACAAGAAGGAGAAGCAAAAAAAGTAATAAAGGAAATATCAGACGATCTTAAGAAATAAAATGGCAGACGCACCACGGGAACAAAGACAAACTCCTAGAAGGAATAAGGGAAAACAAGAAGAAGTAAGAAAAGGCGCTGTAAGTTTCACAACAGCAACCCCTGCAAAAGTAGAAGAAGTAATTGGAAGAACAGGAACAAGGGGAGAAGCTATACAAATAAGATGTAAAGTCCAAGATGGAAGAGACAAAAACAAAGTGCTGAGAAGAAACGTAAAAGGGCCTGTCCAATTAGGAGATATTTTGATGTTAAGAGAAACAGAATTCGAAGCTAAAGCATTAAGCAAAGTAGGAAGAGGAGCAGGGGGAAACTAAGATGGTAAAATGTACTTTTTGCAGTAACATACTCAAGCCAGGAACAGGAAAGATGTATGTCCAGAAAGATGCTAAACTATTATACTTCTGCTCACAGAAATGCCAAAAAAACATGTTAAAGCTAAAAAGAAAACCATATAATGTTAGATGGAGCGGTAGATTTAAGAAATAAAAATGGCAGTTGAACAATCCCTTGTCTTAATAAAACCTGACGGCTTAGTTAAATCCTTAACAGGTGACATAATATCTAAAATGTCAGAGACTGGACTGAAGATAATAGGTGCAAAGATTGTTCAAGTAACCCGTGAATTAGCAGAAGAGCACTATCAGCATTTAAGAGAAGAAAAGTATTTTGACGAATTAATGAAATACATCATGGGAGAGTTCCATACAAAAAGAGTTCTAGCTTTAGTCTATCACGGTGAAGACACAATCAAAAAAATAAGAAAGATTGTAGGTGAGACAGACCCAGAAAGAGCAGAGCCAACATCAATACGGGGAAAATACGGAAGAATCACCAAAGCAGGTGTTTTCGAAAACGTAGTTCATGCTTCAGAAAATTTAAGTGAGGCAGAAAGAGAGATTAAACTTTGGTTTAGGCCAGAGGAATTGGTATATACACTATACCCTACAGAGACTGAAAACGTAAAAATAGACAAGATTTTCTGGAAATCTTCAGGAAAGGGTTTACAAGATTCATAGAATTTTGGAAAAGAAAACAAATAAGGTGATATGCTATGGCAGAAAAGATGGCTGATAAAGTCACAAGAATAATGAAGAATCCTGAGAAAGTTAGGAATATCGCTACATGCGCTCATATTGATCATGGCAAGACAACATTCTCAGATAACCTTCTAGCAGGAGCAGGGATGATGTCTCAGGAAGATGCTGGGTCAGCTCTAAAGATGGATACACATGATGATGAACAGGAAAGAGGTATTACAATTGATACTGCAGCAGTTTCTATGGTTCATGAATATAAAGGAGAAGAGTACCTGATTAATTTACTTGATACTCCTGGGCACGTTGATTTTGGAGGAGACGTAACAAGAGCTATGCGTGCAGTAGATGGAGCAATTGTTCTATGCTGTGCATCAGAAGGAATAATGCCTCAAACAGAAACAGTTCTTAGGCAAGCTCTAAAGGAAAGGGTAAAACCAGTTCTATACATAAATAAAGTTGACCGCTTAATGAAAGAGCTTAAGCTAACACCAGAACAGATGCAAGAGAGGCTCATAGGAATCATAAACAGCGTAAATAAACTAATAAGAGATATTGCAGAGAAAGAATATGGCGAGAAATGGCAGGTTAATGTCCAAGACGGGTCTGTAGCTTTTGGTTCAGCCTACCACAACTGGGGCATGTCATTGCCTTACATGCAGGAAAAGGGTATAACATTCAAAAACATAATAGATGCCTATAATGAACCTGATGATAATAAGCTAAAGGAAAACATAAAAGAGCTGGCAGAAAAAGCACCTCTAGCTGAAGTTATCCTTAATATGGTTATTAAACATCATCCAGATCCAGTAAATGCTCAGGGATATAGAATTCCAAAAATATGGCATGGTGAACTTGAATCTGAAGAAGGAAAGTCACTTATGACATGCAATCCAAATGGCCCATTATTCTTTGTAGTAACAAAGATTGTTATAGATCCCCAAGCAGGTGAGATAGCTGCTGGAAGACTATTTTCTGGAACAATGGAAAAAGGAAAAGAAGTCTATCTAAGCATGAACAAAACAAATGGGCGTGTACAACAGGTTTTCATCTATAATGGTTCTAAAAGAGAAATTGTAGATTCTGCTCAAGCAGGAAACATAATAGGCATAGCAGGATTAAAGACATTTGTCGGTGAAACGATCTCCGCAAACGAAACAGAACCATTCGAGAAAATCTCGCACATATTCGATCCGGTTATTACAAAAGCGATAGAAGCAACAAAGCCAGCAGACTTACCTAAACTAATCGAAACCCTAAGAATAGTAGGAAAAGAAGATCCAACTGTCCAGATAGAGATAAATGAAGAAACTGGAGAAAACCTAATGCATGGTATGGGTGAATTGCACTTAGAAGTTATCGAGAATAGGATAAGAGAAGAGAAAGGATTACAAGTTAAAACATCTAATCCAATAGTGGTATACCGTGAAACAATCGCAAAGAAAGGACCTGAAGTAGAAGGTAAAACTCCTAACAAACATAACAAGTTCTTTTTTTATGTTGAGCCATTAGAGCCAGCTATTGCAGAAGCAATAAAAAAAGGAGAAATACCTGAAATGCGCCTTAAGAAAAAAGATCTTGCAATAAGAGATAAGTTTGTGGAATGTGGAATGGACTCTAAAGTCGCAATAAAGGTTAAAGATATCTACAAAGGAAACCTATTAGTAGAACAAACTCGTGGATTGGTTCATATTGGCGAAGTGATGGAAATGATTCTTGACATATTTGAAGGTGTTATAAATTCAGGCCCATTAGCAAAAGAGCCTTGCATCAATGTTAAAGTCGTATTTACTGACGCTAAACTTCACGAGGATGCAATCCACCGTGGCCCAGCCCAGGTTTATCCTGCTTTAAGAGATTCTATACGTGGCTCAATGATGCAGGCAAGGCCAATAATGTTTGAGCCTTACCAGATACTGCAAATTGAAGCTCCGCATGAATTCATGGGAGACCTTTCAAAATTAATCAGCAACAAACGTGGACAACTATTAGACATGCAGCAAGAAGGAACATTAGTAGTAGCAAAAGCAAAGATGCCAGTAGCAGAACTTCTAGGATGGAGTTCTGACTTACGTTCAGCAACAGGCGGAAGAGGAAGCTCTTCATTGGTAGACCAGATGTTCGAAAAAGTTCCAGAAGAATTGCAACAAAAAGTAGTCAAAAACATAAAAGACAGAAAAGGCCTAAGTGATGCAATGGTAGGTGCTTAAACCTACTAACTTTATTCTTTTTTTTTAAGATATCAATAAACACAACATATTTATACCCATTATCTCCATGAATAAATATGATAAAAAATTCTCTAAAGAATACTTTTGTAATTATTAAGAGAAATAAATCCAAACTTCTCATCATATTCTTCCTGCAAATGCTGTGGTTTATTGCCCTAACTTCAGTCACACACCAGACAATAATACCTGCAACAGAACATGCTAAAAGTTTAGTAGACTATTATAATAACATAGATACAAAAGACCCTAATGCTATTCTAGGAGAAGATCCTTTAGCTATCTACAAAGACTACAACAAAATGCTCTACTATCTAAAGATCATGCTACTGTTTGTTTCACTATCCTTTATCATAATTAACGGATTGATATGGGCTCTTACAGACAATTTAATCAACAAAAAAAAACTAAAAGATTTTGCAATTTACCTATTAAATTTCTCAATCCTAACAATATTTTTTGCTCTTATAATATATATATTTACATCTAACACCCTTAAATCATCTTTAGGTGATTTACTGCCATTAATCACAATAATACTCTTATCAATCTTGTTAAGTTATTCCTTATTTATCAGCTACAGCCTTATTGGCAGAAGAAAACTAAAAGAGATCCTCAAATTAACATTCAAGATTAGTATATTTAAATTTCATTACGTTATTTTAGTTTATATCATTAATCTTGCAATTATCTTTTTACTAACTTATTTAATATCATTAACAATAGAACTTAACATTATCCTTTTATCTGCCCTAGCAGTATTATTGGTATTTAGCTTTATCTTTGCAAGATTATTTTTGATTATAATAATTAATAAATTAGCTAAGAAAATAAGATAACTATTCTCCGTCTCCGCCCGATTCTCCACCCTCAGAATCTACTGCAGCACAAACTCCATCAGATTCACCTTCTACTCCGGATTCTTCAGCAGTGTCTGCTGCATAAACTTCAGCTCCTTCTGCAACTGCCTCTAAACTAGATTCTATATTTTCACCATCTAAAGCTTCTTCTATAGCTTCCATCTTAGCTGAAACATAATCGCTAATGTCTTTTTCAGTCCCCCTACCTTCAATCAAAGCTTCTGCTTCTAAAGTCATCTCTAGTTTGCATATATCCTCAGAATACAATTTTGCATACCTCCCTATTGTCGCAATATCAATCTCTAAGTGATTCTTTATCCTAGAATATTTTGCTTTAAGATTAGAATCTAAAGTCTTACCCTCAAGATTACTATAAAACTCAAGCAAATCTCTTTTTGTGCCTTCCTCTTCTGCTACCCTGCCAAAATGATTATCATAAGACTTTCTAAAATGATGTGCAGCTACCTCTTCAGCAATTAAAACTTCCACTAATTCCCTTGAATCCATATCAAAATCTCTTGCTTCCCGTTCAATCTTTTTATGAGTGTCACGGTGTGTATATACTGCAACTTTTCCATTTGGCAACCTCCCTATTGCATATATTGCCTCTTCTGGAACAAAGCCAACAGCAATATAACCAATATCTTCAGCTTGTAAACCTTCACTATTATACTGAATTGCTAACTTAATCCCTTCATCACTCTTCAAATAATTTTTCAGATTGCGCTCAAAATTATCTTTTATTGTAAAGAATTTCCCAACAGCTCTCATATTAAGATCAATATGAGCATCCTGCAGAGTTAATCCTGCATTATTAGTAAAATGATGCCTATAAACAGCTTTAGTAGGTATCATTATCCCAACAGATTCCTGCTCAGGAACATAATCAAGAATAGGCGACCCCCTTAACCAACCTTCATGAATATCCATCCTACCTTCCCACAAATGCATCCTGCCATATTTCTCAGGTCCGCCCATAAGTTTATCTGCTAGAACCTCGTTCTTATTCCAGACATCAACAGGCGTCTCTTCAAAATGCCTTATTGCGTTCTGCGGATGCTTTCCAAAGTAGTCAGTTATCCTATCTCCTACATCATAAGCTATCTTAACCATATACTACTAAGTGGTGGTAAAAGAGTTTATAAACTTTACGGTTCTAGGTTCCATATTCTAGGAAAATCTAGTTTCAAGAGTAAAATATTAATAAAACATTAAAAGTTAAGAAAAAAGATGGTTTTAATCATAAGTTCCTGTACGCTTTTCTGGTTTTTTATCGTCTTTCTTACCACCAAATCTATGCTGAGCATCAATAACATTAGATATATCCTGATATTTCTTATGAAATGTTTCTCCACCATCAAATATCTTATAAAGCTCAGGTCTTCCAACAGTGTCATCTCCAAGTTTAACCTGCGCGTCCTTTTTGCCTATAATCTTATCAGCATCAGGCTGCTGCATATAAGTTGCAATTACATTAAAAGCCTCCTGTAAAGTTAGATAATTTCCCTTGTTAAGTTTTCTTCCTGTTCTTGTCTCTAGATGTGATTCTACCTGGCCTCTTGTTTCAGCATCACTCAAATATGTGTTTAAGGACTCTTGTGCGGCCTGTTGTTTTTGGCTGTGTACATGCTCAACTAATGGATTCACATGCTGTTCAAAGATAGCTTTTCTTGTTCCATACGCTCCTTTTCTCTGAAAAGAAGATCTT
>JAYEIZ010000198.1:0-2429 GCA_034660355.1 Nanobdellota archaeon | reverse complement strand
GAAAGAATTGGTTAATGCCCCTAAAATCCCGAACAACTGCTTTATGCTCTCTGCTTTTCAATCCAGATACGCCTGGCCATATATTATTAAGATAATGAGAAGTATGTAAAATATGCACACTATCTGGATCACTAAATTCCCGGAAATCGTATGAGGGTTCCAAAGATGCAACTATATACCTTCCATCTCTTTTTCCCACAGGCTCAACAGATAATTTAAATTTATGGCCTAGTGGCGTGACAAGTTAGTTATGTTACATAATGTTTAGCAAGTTTTCTATCCGCATCTTTTCTAGTGAACCTCCAATCAATTTTGCATCTCTCTTTATTTCTTCTTTTGTTCCAAGCCTTAACTTCGTTTCTCAAATAATTCATATTTTTCATTCTTCCACCAGTACAATTATTATCCATAACCCCTATCTCAATCTCTGCGACATTAAGCCAGCTTGCATGTTTTGGCGTATAATGGAATTCAAGTTTGCTTAGAATTCTTTCTGCTTCTTCTTCCTTAAAAGTGTCGTGAAATGCTTTCTTAGAATGGGTGCTGAGGTTGTCAACGACAATTCTTAGCTTCTCAGCGTATGGATAAAACAAAACTAATTCTCTCATAAATGTAGCAAAGTCTATATTTGTTCTTCGCCGTGTTACTTTTGTAATCCTTTTGCCATGCTTTGGCTGTACAGCCATGAAAATATTTGCTTTTCCATTCCTCACGTATTCATAATCATACTTCCCCGATTTTCCGGGCTTCATAGATATTGGTAGTCTGCTGTCTTCAACAAGCTGCTTTGGTTTTTCATCTACGCCTATTACTGGCTGTGTAGGATTATAAGGCTCTTGATATAAGTCCAGAATATCATACATGCGTCTTCTGTATTCAGGAGTTATTTCCTGAATACACCACATCTTTTTCAGCCAAGGTTTAAGTTTGCTTTTTTTAAAACTAAACGTACACTCTCCCTGTTTATTGCCCTAAGCTCTTTTTTCTTTTTAATCTCTTTTGTTAATAGCCTAACTGTCCATCTTTTTCTTCCTTTTGGGGCTTTGGTGCATGCTTGTGCAATTATCTCTGCCTCATGTTTCTTTGTATACTTTATAGGCTGACCGCTTCTTGGTTTTTCTCCTAATGTTGCATTTAACCCTTCTTCTAAAAATCTTTTTTTGATCCTCCATATCCTTTGTCGATGGGCTTTTACAATGTTCGCAACCTCATTGACGTCCCATCCTTCATCCAACAACAATAGTATATTTGCTCTTGCTATTTCTCTTGCTTTCTTAGTTCCCTTCTTTATGAAATTTTCAAGAAACTTACGTTCATCTTTTTTTAGTTTTATTTGTAGGCTTTTCATTGTATTATATATTAAGAAAGAGCAAGTATATAAATGTAACGAATTTAAGTTGTCATGCTACTAGTACCATGACAATTTAATTATCCCTCATAACTCTTTATCAAAAATATAATATTTTGATAGTTTCTCATCAGCTTTTTCTTTTGTGAATCTCCAGTCAATCTTACATCTCTGTTTATTTCTTCTTTTGTTCCAAGCCTCGACTTCACTTTTCAAATAAGAAATGTTTTTCATCCGCCTATTTGTGCACTCATTATCCATAACTCCTATTTCAATCTCTGCAACATTAAGCCAGCTTGCGTGTTTAGGTGTATAATGAAACTCAAGTTTGCTTAGAATTCTTTCTGCTTCCTCTTTCTCAAAAGTGTCGTGAAATGCTTTCTTCGAATGGGTGCTCAGGTTGTCAAGAACAATTCTCAACTTTTCTGCGTATGGATAAAACAAAACTAATTCTCTCATAAATGTAGCAAAGTCTATATTTGTTCTTCGCCGTGTAACTTTTGCAATCCTTTTGCCATGTTTTGGTTCTACACAAACAAAAATGTTTGCTGTTCCATTCCTTTTATATTCATAATCATATTTCTGTGGTTTTCCAGCTTGCATTGGTATTGGCGGTCTGCTATCTTCAATAAGTTGCTTTGGTTTTTCGTCTACACCTATCACTGGCTTTCTTGAGTCATAAGGTTGCATATATAAATCCAGGATGTTGTACATACGATCCCTATACTGATGTGTTATCTTGGGAATGCACCACATCTTTTTTAGCCAAGGCTTAGTTCTGCTTTTTTTAAAACTAAACGTACACTTTCTCTATTTATGCTTCTAATGTCTTTTTTCTTCCTAAGCTCTTTAGTCAATAGTCTTACTGTCCATCTTTTTCTTCCTTTTGGTGCTTTGGTGCATGCCTGTGCAATGATCTCTGCTTCATTCTTTTTTGTGTATTTTATGGGCTGTCCGCTTCTTGGTTTTTCTTCCAATGCATAATCGATGCCTTTCTGCATATACCTTTTTTTGACTTGTGCCACTGTACTCCTGTTAACACCCAATAGCATTGTTATTTCATTACTTTGCTTACTTTTAT
>JAYEIZ010000197.1:0-2439 GCA_034660355.1 Nanobdellota archaeon | reverse complement strand
TGGAACAGTAGCTGTTATGATTGATTTGTAAAAAATCTATACATACGGAAATAGGGGCAGAAATGCCCCTTTTTCGTGGTATAATTACAATATGAAAGTAGGAATTGCCATACCTAGCCCTCAGTTTATTTCTCCACAATTTGCTTTTGGTAATTTACCCAAGATAATCTCCCACGCCAAGAAACAAGGACACAAAATCTCTCTAGTGTATAAGTCCGGCGTAAGAACAGACAGCAATCGCAACCATATGCTTGAGGAATATTTAGAGACAGATGTTGAGGCTATACTTTGGTTAGACGCTGACCAAATCTATCCTGTTGATATTGTAGATAAGTTAGTCAGTGCAGATGTAGATATAATCGGATCTGTTTATTACAAGAGAAACGAACCTTATCACCCAGTAGTTTACTTAAAGAACAAGAAGAAAAACAAACCCTATACATCAGTCGGGTTACAAGACCACCCTAAGGTACACCTAGAAGTTGATGGGATAGGTTTTGGTGGGATGTTAGTTAAAATGGGTGTGTACAGAAAACTAGGCGATGATAAGTGGATGAGATATGGTAAGAACTTTGCTAACCCTAGCAAACCAGAACACAGTGAAACACACGACCTCGTATTCTGTCAGATAGCACAAAAATATGGTTATAAAATATATGTCCATAACGGAGTGAGGTGTTTACACTTATCCGAAGTGGCAATAGGAGAAAAAGACTATGAACGTTGCCGTGATAATGCCTAGTATTGATGAAAAGGCTTCTAAAATATCAATGCAGGACTTAATTAAAAAAGCAGGAATGAAAGCCGATTTTATGGTGTTAGTGGATAAACAGAGGACTGGCTTTATAAAGACAGTCAATAACTTTGTTAAAAAGACCTACTATAAGTATTATGTTTATCTAGCCCAAGACGCCTATGGTGGCAAAGACTGGCTTAAAATCGCCTACAATACTCTAGAGAACACTAAAAAGAGCTTATTTGCATTCCATGACGGGAAATGGTTCGGTGAGATGGCAGCCTTTGGAATGGTAAGACGTTCTTGGAAAGCTCCGTTCTTTAATGAGGATTATAAAGCTAACTATGCTGACGTAGAGTTAACAATGTTAGCAATGAACGATAAAGAGTTAGTAACTGACTTAAAATCTATATTAGTTGAGGTTGACTACAACAAGCACGGAGTTAACCTAGAGGATAAGAAACTCTTTGCAGAGCGTAAAAAGGGTGGTTTTGATAATCAGATAAGTAATAAATCTATTTTAAGGAAGTGGTCATGATAATAATAACACTAGGAACTTTTGATATCGGGCATTATGGACACTTGAAACTTCTCAAAAAGTGTAAAGGGATATCAGAACGCTTTCAGTACAACCCAATGCGTCCAAATGCTGTTATTGTTGGGCTAAATACTGACGATTTTATCAAGAGATATAAGAACAAACCTCCAATTATGTCATATAAAGAAAGAGAGACGTTTTTGTATGAGACCGGATTTGTTGATGGTATTATTCCCAATGACCAAACAGATGGAACTGCTAAAAAAGCTATTTTAATAAGTAATGCAAAGATGATAGTTATTGGTAGTGATTGGGGAAGAAAACCATACCTTAAACAGTTAGGGATAGATTGGGACTGGCTAGATAGTAAAGGAATTGCTCTCACCTATGTTACTTATACAAAAGGGGTATCCACAACGGAGATTAAAAAGAGATGCAACAAGCAATAGTTATAGCCACCACTCCGGACTCAACACCTTTTCTACAAAACCTTTTATTTTCTATTAGTGGTTATGACGAGTATCCTATTATTATTTTATCTGATTACAGTTACGAACTAGGGAAGATTAAGTTTGTGATGGAACATACAGACTTTGATGAGTTTCTATTATTACATGATAGTTGTGAGATAAAAGACACTGATTTGTTTAGGGTTGTGTTTGATGAGATGAAGGGAAAATCTGTTTCATTATCTAAATCTCCACGACCAGTTGGCTCTTATCTGGGAAAATATAGAAGAAGTGTATTGGAGCAAATGGATATTCCAATAATAAACTCTAAAATGGAGTCAGTAGTACAAGAAGAAGACTTTAATCGTTCATACCCCGATAAGTGGTACTACCTCCCACAATCATTAAGGAATAGTGATGTCTTTATTGATATGTTTGGGAAAAGAGTAATGGTTCTTGAGAATAACTACTTAAAGAAATACAAATCAGTTTGGAGAAGAGAACAAATTAAACCTTTATCAAAATAAGTTGATAAAATAATCACAGATACCAATTAAGGAGACATTTATGCAAAAACAATTTGAAGTTATTAAAAGTGCTTTAGCAGACATGGAGTCTAGTTTAGAGGCTGAGATAAAAGAAAAGAAAGAAGACCTTAAAAAAGAATCTGATAGGTTGGCTAAGAATAGACGCTTTAACGCTACTAGATCTAAAAA
>JAYEIZ010000196.1:0-2441 GCA_034660355.1 Nanobdellota archaeon | reverse complement strand
ATTGGAAACACTGCCGGAACTTGGTTTGCAGGTAATTCATTCACTTCTGTAACTTTACAAGAGAATGATCAAGTTACAATAACTTGGACAAAAACTGTCGCATAGACTTAAATTATTTCTTTTTTTTCAATAATTTTAAATAGTTAAAGCAATATTATAAATAGAATGGTGAATAAAAATTCAATTTTCAAACTTATTCTTTTATTCTTTATTATTTCAATAGTGTTTTCAGTTAATGTTTCTGCTAAACCAATTCAATTTGCAGGAAGTCCAGAACAGAACATGACTTTAATTTCAACAAACTGTGATGAAGGTTATGATTCTTGTGCCAACGGAAACTATGAAGTTAACTATAAATCTTTTGCAGATACTGATCAAACTGTAAAATATTCAAGAGATAATTCTACTCTCTTTTTCACACCAATGAATCTAGCTTATCGTGGGGTTCAATCCTGGGAAGAATATGAAGAATTAAATAACGCACAATCTTTACCTCCATCATCAGGGGTATTAAAAAATATAATGTATTATGTTGACTTATTCTATGATGGAATTGATTTAAGGTATTCTAATAATCAATATCAATTAAAAGAAGAATTGATTATCAATTCATTTGATTCATTACCAGAACCAAGTTCATGGTTATGTAAGGAAGAAGAGTGTACTATCTACTTAGAATTACATGAATTGATAACTTACGATTCTGGGACTCAATTATGGATTAATAATGAATTGTATGATGGGTCAAGTACAATCACTACAGATAATCCTATTGAATTCAAAGATGAAGACGGACAATTATTATATTATATTGATACTCCAACTGCTTATGATAGTAACGGAAGCGAGATTTCATTCAATTATACATTAAAATACCAAAATAAGAAAACATATTTATACTGGCAAATTCCTTATCAATGGTTAAATGATACTTCGAGAGTCTATCCTGTTAATATTGATCCAAATATATTTTCATCAAATGCAGTTGAATCGGTAGATGCTTCGGCTTTTGATACGACTTCATTTGTCATTGCTTATGTTGATGATACTAATGATGATGTTTCAACTATTGTGTACAATACAAATGGTTCTGTTATTACAGCAGAGATAGATATTGATGATGCAATGGGTGGTGGAACTAATCCTAATGTAGTTGCTGTAGCAACAGTCACACCAGAGAAATATTGTGTAGTCTTTATTGATGATACAGATGAGGATGTTATCTTTTATACAGTTCATAAAAATGGTTCTATTCTTTATGGTCCAATCACAGTTGATTCAGAAGTTGGAGGTTCTAAAGCGGTTGGAATTACAAGAATGACCGATAATTCTATTGCCATTTCTTATGGAGATGATGTAAGTGACCAAGAAACAATTGCAGTTTATTATATTAATGGAACTGCTATTCTTAGTCCACAACAACACGTTTCCGTATCAAGTCATGTGGTTTCTTCCGTTTCGAGGCTTACGGACACCACCTTCGTGAATACATTTTCAATTAATGGAGCAAATTTACAAGCAAAGGTATTTGATACCTCTGGAAATGAAATTCTTGGAGCAACTACTTATGACACAATTGAGAATACTGTTTACCATAATGCAGATGTAATTAGGTTGACAGATTCAAGTTTTTTATTAGGTTATATTGACACAACAGATGATGATGCAACAGTTTCAGTAATGACAACAAGCGGAACTGAAACATTGGATAGCTTTGATATTGATACAGACATTTCTCCTGGATTTTCTGCTCAATCTTGTGGGATTGCTACAATTAATAATCATTCTGGAATACTAGCTTATTTTGATGATAACGAAAATGATATTTCATATGGAATTTTTGATACTAATGGAACTTTATTATTCGGTCCTACAGATGTGGATACTGGGGCTGTTGACCAAGGAGTGGCAGTAATTGCTAGTGATAATGATAATCCAGATGCTTTATCTTTATGTTCAGATACTGCGATTATTATTTGGGCAAGCGCACAAAGTTGGACTGCTATTCATACAAATAATAATTCTGGTTGGGATGGATCATGTAACGCAGTTCCAACATTAACCTCCACCGCATTTACAAGTTCAGATTTAGTTTCAGATGCAAATGCATACCTTAATACGACATATACAGATGGGGATTCAGAAAATGGCACTGCTTACTTAAAATGCTATGTTAATGATGAAAATACGTTTAATAGTACTACATCAAACATAATTTCTGGATCAGAGATTTCATTTGTAATAGGTAAGGGTAATTTCACTGATTGCAATACTTTGAATTGTTCAATTTATGCCAATGATGGAACAGAGAATTCAGAAACTGTCTGGAGTCCAAAAAAGACAATATATGGATATGTTGATATTACTAACTTTGCAGTTAACGATACTTCAATAGGACTAAACGGAGAAGTTAACCTTAATACAACTGTGTCACTATCTGG
>JAYEIZ010000195.1:0-10568 GCA_034660355.1 Nanobdellota archaeon | reverse complement strand
TATACAAACAACATCTGCATATTTGATACATTCGTCTGGACTAATCATAGGATGCACCCCTCCCAAAACAATCAATGCATTACTTTTAGATTTCACCATATCTGAAATCTTAAAGGCTACATCTACAGCATAAGAAGCCATAGACATTCCTATAATTGAGGGGTTTATATCTTGGATTGTATTAATTAAAGTTTCATAATCCTTATCAGATGGCGGATATTTTGTTTCATATCTTTGAAAATATATAAGGTAAACATCATAACCTTTATTTAAAATATGCCAATACATAGATTGGATACCAATATAATCAGAACAATAAGGTGAAATTAATACAATTTTATTCATTTTTGCCTCATTTCTTTTATAACAAATGTCTAAACATCTCTCTTGCTTTTTCAAGGTCTTCAGGATAATCAACTTCTATTCTCGGATGATTTGTATAAACTGGCTTCACATCAAATCCTCGATCTTGCAGAAACATTACAATATTGGCGATATATTTGTTCTGACTGCCCAATTTGATAAATTCTTCAATTTCTTCAAAAAAAGCTTTAGAACTCTCTTTTGGTATTTTGATCAATGATGTGAATTCACCAGATGCCTCTTCAATTGGGACTTCCTTAGACATTTTTATTATTTTATCTAGCTTAATTACTGCTTTTACGTCCTCTTCATCACATTTTTTAAGCTCTACAGATACTAAGACTTGACCCTGAGTATTTATGAATTCTTTTATTATTTGTGGATGCATTATAGAATCACCAGCCATCAAAAGAAAATCTTTGCCTACTAATTTTTCCTTTCCCTCGATAACCGAGGCGAGCAAGCCTGTAGTCGCATATTTGGGGTTATACAAAAAATTTACTTTTCCTTTCAGTTCTTCTTCTATTTGTTCTGCACAATAGCCCAATACTGTATAAACTTTCTCAATTCCATTCTCTTTAAGTGTATCTACTGTTGTTGAAATAATACTTTTCTCTCCAATCTTGAAAAGGCACTTGTTGGTATCTTTAGTTAATTCCTTAAGTCTTGTTCCCATTCCAGCACAGATTATTAATGTGTCCATTTTATTTAGAATAATCTTATGAGCTTATTAATTCTCTATAAACTTTCAATAACATAACTCCACTAAAATAGATGGTATAAAACATCAGGACATAACCTAGATAATTGAAAATATAACCCAGTGTAACCATCCAAATAGCAAATGGAATGTTGCTTATAGTTATTATTTGTAGGATAATTATGTGAACTATCCTATTTTTGTGTTCTAAAATTCTGCTATCTTTTGCTTCTTTATTTGATCTAAGAGCTATCATCTCTTTTGCAGCTCCAAAAGAATTTATTATCAATCTTGAAATTACAATGAACGAACCTAAATACAGATAAATTACATTGTTTAATGATAAATAAAGATATGAACCCAATGCAAAAAACAATAATGGCGGACAAGTTTCATGTGTAATATGCTCATAGAATTTCCCTTTTAAGCTTGTTTGATTTTTTGTTCTTGCTAATCTGCCGTCTACTCCATCAAGTACAATAACTATCTGTAAAAATACAAGTGCCAGAATAAAATAATGGTTAATTGCTATAAACAAAGAAGCAACTACATATAATAAATATGAAACAAAGCTAACTTGATTTGGTGTTATCTTAGTAGGATACAACAATCTAACAACATATAAACCTACATAAGTTGGAATATATACAAATGGATCACAAAAGGTTTTAATTGGATTTTTCCTTCTTATTTCTTCTATACTTGGCGTTGTCATTTTTCCCCTCTAATTAAATCTTTTAATTTATTAAATGGTTTTTACTCACTTTGTTTTTTATTCTATCTATAACATCAGTAGCATATGATTTTATTCTTAAGAAATCTCCTTTTAGTATATCTTTCATACCTTCACGAAATAAAATTGTTAATCTTGTAATTTTGAATTTAATAGCATATACTTTAAGCAAACCATATATTATCCAATTAATTCTTAATTTTCTTAGTTTTTTGTTAGTTAATAATGAAATCATTTTCTTGGAGATATGCCCCCCCATTCTAGTATAATCATTAAACAGAAAAAACAATCTGTTTATGTATGTCCTTTTAGAGCCTTTATCATATTTTAAATATACGTCTTTAATATCGTCTTTTATAAATCCCTTTTCTTTTGCTAAGTTATAAAGCTGGGTTCCTGGATAAAACGTCAAAGAAAAAAAAGTAAAGAGACAAGGCGTAGGGAGTTTAGACATAAACTTTAATGTTTCTATCGAATCTTCTTCTGACTCAAATGGATTGTCTAAAATAATGTCATATCTAATCATTTTTAGCTTATCCCTGAATTTGGTTATTCCCTTTGCTGCTTTTAACACTAATTCGTTACTGTAATTTCTGTGATATATCTTTTTTACGTTTTCACTAGCGGTTTGGATACCCATTCTTGTTTCCATTAAACCTGCGTCTACAAGATACGAGAACTTGTCTTCATCAAAGGTTGCAGGACTTATCCCTGGGACGTACAAACCAACGTTTATCTTAGACTTGTATTTTTCAGAGAACTCTTTTATTTCTTCTTTTGTATATATAAAAAAAGAATCATCAATAATCTGAATAGTTTGTATTTCTGGATACTTATTTTTTATCTGAGTCAGTTCTTTTATTAAATTACTTATACTTCTTTTTCTGACAATCTTCTGTCCAGCATACATTTTGTTATATATGTTATTACAGCAGTAAGTGCAGCCAAAAGGGCAACCCCTTGTTGATACGGTTGAATAGTACCTGTAGATATGTTTCATTAATAGGAGTCTGGTCATCCTCTTGATTTTATTCTCATCAAGAACATAGTGTGAATCAATGTCATAGTCCGGAAAAGGCAGAGAATCCAAGTCCTGAATTAACTCCCTCATTTTGTTTTTGATTATTTTATCTCCATGGTTATACCATATCCCTTTTAAATCCTTCAAGCTTCTTTTTTCTTTTATTCTGCTTGCTAGTTCAACTATAGTTCTCTCCCCTTCTCCGATACATACAATATCGGCATGTTTTAGACATTCTTCTGGTCTGACAGTCGGGTGTATTCCACCACAGACTATAGGCATATCTAAGATTTTTAGCTTCTTTATTATCTGGACAGCGTTAAAAAAGAAATTAGTCATAAACGAGATTCCGATTAGATTTGAATCTTTTGCTATTCTTACTACTTGATCTAGTATCTCGTCTTTGTATGCTTCATCAAATCTTTGTGGTAAAAAGATAATTTGAGTGTCATGTCCAGCAGATTTCAAAGAAGAAGATAAAATTCTAATAGAATAATCTCTGATTTCTGGGTCTAAACATATTAAAGTTATCATTTATCTCCCACTAGGTTTTCTTATATCCCTTTTTTCTTATGAGCAGTAAAATCATTCTGAATCTTGATGGAATATCCTTTGAAATAATGTATTATTTATAGTTACTATTTTTCCCTCATAATATGCTTCATTAGATTTTATCTGTCCCAATTAACGTCTTTGCTAACCCATCATATCTCTTTTGCCCTAATAAATTCTTCTTTAGGGTTCTCTGGCATACTGTCTAGATATTCAACAGCCTGAACCAAAGACCTAACACCTGCTCCTTTACCCATTGGATGTCTATAAATACCTCCACATCCGGCTAATACTATGTCTTTACCTAATGTTTTATATGAACGTGCCATTTCATCTGCAACAAGTCTAGTAGAAACTGGCATAGTAGGTTTTATATGGTGCATAGGTTCAAGTAAAGCGTCATATGTATTCTTTATGTCTTGTACCTGAGCTTGTGTCTTATCACCACTAACATTACCTATATGAACAAAATCTGCTCCACTTATTCTTGCTAATTTGGCGAATACTCTCATAGATACTCCATTTTTTGGGTCTCTTGTAAAGATATCATGTCCGCACCTATGAGTATGTATTGGAACATTAATCGAATCATCCTCTCTTAAAGTCCTTAAAGCATCATAACCAGTAGCCAAAAAGTTTACCATCAAACAATTTGCTCCGTTTTCAATAGCAAACTTTGCAGTTTCTCTTATTCTATCAGTTGGAGTAGTTATATTAGAAGCCCATATTACATTTTTACCTATAACCTTTGAAACATGCTGTATCCTATCTTTTAATCTACAGATGGGGACATCAACTAATATCTCATCATCTTTTATGAAATTAATACCATTCGAAACTAACTCTTTACATATTTCTGCTGTCCTTTCTGGAGAATTGCCAATATTGGGTTTTATTATTGCTCCCACCAACGGCTTATCCTTTACTCCAACGATATTTCTTATTCCTTCAACTCCAAATCTAGGGCCCTTGAAATCTTTTAGAAATTCTTTTGGAAAGATTACATCGTCTAATCTACATGATTCAACTTCAGACAAACCATTATGGTCTCCAAAAATCATAGTTAATAGAATTGGGATATTTGGAGTAAATTGGCAAATGTTAACTAAAGGATATGCTATGTCAATCCAGTAGTATCCATCTTCTGCAGGTTCTACTCTGGTTATTTTCCCTGCATATTGATCTCTTATTTCATCTGTCTCTTCTGCTGGAGTATAATACTTGGATTCTTTTCCCCTAAACACTGCTTCTGACCCAACAGATTCCTCAGCAGATATCATTTCAGCCAAAGCGTTTATATCTACTCCTGCTTTTGCCTTTACTATATTTATTGTAATTATATGTTGCTCTGGATCTATTGTTTGTCTAAAAAAACTTTTTAATTTTTCTTTTTCCATTTTCTTACCTCATTAAACAATCATCTGGTTAGTTGTTTGAGTCTTCCTTCTCTTCTTAAAAATTTTCAATTACCCCTTTCATATTAATTATCGAAAGCATAATCAATTTAAAAAACTTTCTTTTTTAAATCAATCATTATTCTTCGACTTATATGACAATCACCAAGATGGCAGACAGGATTCCAAAATCCATAGACCAATTGGCATCTGAGGTAAGTGAAAAACTTAGGGCAAAGACCATAAAGGTTAATTGGGAGACCCTTTATTAAACTTATGAATGTTGGTTCTACTACATATAGTAAATTTTATAAATTGTATATTGGCTGAAATGAATCATAATATCCTAGAAATGAGCCTTATTTTCATAAAATATTTAAAGCGCACTAATCTCTACAAAGCATATAATTTGAATGAAATACAGTAGGTTTTGTTGATGAATATAATAATTCGGGCTGATAGGAGAATTGGAAAACAGATTATTGGAGAGAGCTATTTTAAGGGTCAAAAGATCATTAAGAGAATAGTTAGTTTTCTTTCTAAGATTGGCCAAAAAAAAGTATATGTTGCTTCTAATAAGAAATATGGAATTAAGGGTACTAAAGATATTCCTTTGTCAAAGATTAATTCTATTAAGAATAAAGTGGTGATGGACCTTAAGTATATTTATGATGGATATAAGCTAGAGAGGCTTATTAAGAAAGGAAAACAACTGAAAAAAGCGATAATAACAGAGAATAAAACATTAATACACCTAAAAAACTTTGGATGCATCTCTGAAGAAAGAGAATGGAATCCTATCTCTGGATGTTATGGTGTTCCAATGGGTATAAGATTGGGTTTTTGGCTGAGTAAAACAAATATAAGTCCAAATTTTATCACCCTTCTCAATCTTTTTTTAGGAATATTGGTTTCTGTTTTGGTTTTGATTGGAGGCAGACTTAATCTTTTTATTTTCGGGATTTGGGTTATTATCTTTCATTTACTTGATGCTGCTGATGGCAAGCTTGCAAAATTCACAGGTAAGACTACTTCATTTGGAAGGTGGCTAGATGGTGGAGGAGATAAGTTTATAATGAATTTTTGGTTTTTGATAATTACAGTCTCATTATACTTAAAATCAGGCAGTGTTATCTTTTTGTTTGTAGGACTTATCCTTCTTTTTGGTGCACTCATGTATAATTACCTTTTGTTGACCTCTACAGCATATTTTAGGGATTCTAATTTTGATTATGTTTCTAGCTCAAGGATTAAAAGGAACCCTGTGATAAGGCTTATGTTAGTATTCATAAATATGGACATACAGATTCATTTTATTATTGTAAGTGCCTTGCTTGGTAGATTTGAGTTATTAATTATTTTTTACTCTATTTATTTTAATCTTATGTGGATGGGGTATTTTCTTTTTTATTTTGCTAAGTATCTTAGAGAAAAAGATATCAAAGAGGTTTAATGGGGCTAATGAAAGCAGTAATCTTGTCAGCAGGAGTTGGAAGTAGATTAGGCAAGAGCGCTAAAGATACTCCTAAATGTTTGCTGAAATTAAACAGTCGCCCTATATTGGAGAGGCAAATAAATATATTGAATAGATGTGGGGTAAAAGACGTTTCTGTAGTTGTGGGTAAGGAAGGCAATTGCTGGAATAAAAAGAATCATAAGAAAATAAAAGGGATATGTAACAAAGTTATAGTTAATGAAGCTAATATCTCAAAGAACAGAGTCTATAGCTTATTCAAGGGCATTTCGAAGATAGATAAAGGGCCAATCATTGTAATTGATGGTGATCTTTTTTTTGAGAAGGCAGTCATTGATATGATTCTTGAATCTGAGCAAGAAACTCTTTTTTTAGCTAAGGAAGTAAGTAATAAGAATCCTGAAAGAAAGATTCTTATTAATTCTAAAGGGAGGATTACTCGTTTTGGTGTTAAGGGAAAAGTTAAAGGCAAAGCATATGTGAATGCAGGAATGATGAAGATTGGTTCAGGATTTTTCATAGATTTAAAGAGAAGAGTCATGAACAGGAAGAATCATGCCAATACTATCTCAAACATAATAGATAGTTTATGTAGAAAACATAATCTTAATATTATGGCTGCAAAGGATATGTGGGTGAATCTTAATACGCCTAAGGATATTCAAACAGCACAGAGGACGACAAAAAAAAATAATACTGCAGTTTTATGGGACTTAGATGGAGTTATCTTAGATACAGAGCCATTGCAGATCAAGGCGTATAAGAGAGCATTCCTTAATCAAGGTATTAAAATCTCTGGAAGAGATTATTCAGAGAATACAGGAAGAAAGGATATGTTTCAGAGAATCTGTAAAAAGTATAATGCAAGATGTGATTTCAATAAGTGGTATAAAGAAAAGAATTATCTTTATTGGAAACAGATGGATAAAGGGATTAAGGCGCTTCCAGGAGTTCAAGGATCGCTAAAAGAGCTATATGCAAAGGGATATAGACTAGCTTTAGTATCTTCTACTTCAAGGAGAAACCTATTTTTCATTCTTAATAAATTAGATATAAGGAAATATTTTGAGGAAGTATTAGGATTTGAGGATACGCTGAAAGGAAAACCTAGTCCAGAGCCTTATTTGAATGCTGCTAAAAGATTGGGTATAGGTGTTAAAAGATGCGTTGTTATTGAAGATACATCAGTTGGAGTAGAATCTGCAAAAAGAGCTGGAATGAAATGTGTAATTGTGACTGGAACAAACAGAGTTAAGCAGGATCATAGTAAGGCAGACGTTGTTGTTAGAAGCCTTAACAATCTTAATACAAGAAAAATAGATGGCATGGTGGGAAAATGAGAGTATTATTAGTGCATCCCAATAGTGTATCTGGAGGATATCTTATTCCTGCTCTTACTTCGCTATCTGCTGTACTGAAAAAAGCAGGACACAATGTTGAGCTTTTTGATACCACCTTCCTTGATTCAAGTACTGTTGATGATATACAGATGAAAGAGAAAAACCTTGAATTTAAGAAGGTTAATCTGTCAAACTATGGTATTGGGAAGAAGAAGGTTAATGTTAGAGAGGAGTTTGAGAATAAGATAAGAGAGTTTAAGCCGGATCTTATTGCTGCTTCAGTAGTTAGCAGCGAATTTGATTTTCTGATGAGCTTTGTTGACATTAAAGACAAATTTAACATTCCAATCCTTTTAGGGGGCATTCACCCTACTGTGGCTCCTGAAGAAACGATTAAAGAAAAGTGTGTAGATATTATTTGCATAGGTGAAGGGGAAGAGGCTATAGTTGAGCTAGCAGAGAAGATTGAGAAAGAGGAGGACATCACAAAAATAAAGAATCTATGGGTAAAACATGAAGGGAAGATAGTGAAGAATCAGATTGGAGGACTAATCCCGGATTTAGATAAATTACCTTTTCCTGACTGGAGCATTTTTGACAAAAGACACCTTATCAAGCCTTTTTGGGGCAAGGTGTATAGATTTGGGTATTTTGAGATGGGAAGGGGGTGCCCTTATTCATGTTCTTTTTGTGTGAATTCTTTTTTACATACCTTATATGGTGGCAAAGGAAAATTTCATAGAGAAAAAAGTGTGGAAAGAATAATTGAAGAGATGAAGCATTATAAGGAAAAATATAACTTTAATTTTGTTCAGTTTACTGATGAAACAATGCTTGTGATGAGCAAAGAAAAATTGCAGAAGTTTGTTGAGATGTATAAGAAACATATAGGGTTGCCTTTTTACATGCTTACAAGGCCTGAGGTAATAAATGAAGAGAAGATTAAATTAATAGGAAGTATGAATCTGTGCAAATTAGTTGGAATTGGGCTTGAGACAGGCAATGATAAGATAAGGCATGATGTATGCAAAAAGTACTTTACCAACAAACAAGTTATAGAATCAGCAAGAATATTGCATAAGTATAATCTAAGAATAGCTACTTATAATATGATCGGGTTGCCATATGAAACCAGAAAGGATATATTTGATACAATAAGAGTTAATAAAAAAATTAAGAGCAAACCTTGTATAGTTTATTTTTTCTATCCTTTTAAGGGAACTCCCCTTAGGGATTTATGCGAGAAGGAAGGCTATTTAGATGAGAAGGACACTAAATCACGGCCGACAGTAGATACTATGTTGAGAATGCCCCAGATAAGCCATGAAGAGCTTAAGGCTATTAGGAAGGTTTTTCCTATATATCTAAGAACTCCTGAGTTTTTGTGGGGAATAGTAAAGATTTGTGAGAGTGATAGTTTTCTAGGCAAGATGATGTATTCAATATTAATAAATTTTTTTGAGTTTAAATTTAATTATCTGGAGGATTGGTTTGTTTGAAGATATTAGTTACTGGTGCAAGCGGATTTTTAGGTAAGAGAGCTATGGAATTATTTGGAAATAGATTTGAGGTAGTTGGCACAAGTTTTTCAAAGAGTGTTGATGGTCTTTTAAAAGTGGATATAACGGACAAGGAGGAATTACGGGAATTAATAGATAATTGTAAGCCTGATGTAATCTTTCATACTGCAGCAATAGTTGATGTTGATTTATGTGAAAAGGAGAATGATAAGTGCAGAAAGGTTAATGTTGATGCTTCTTGTTATTTGGCCGAGTTATGCAAAGAGAAGAATGTAAAACTTGTTCTTACATCCTCGGATTATATTTTTTCTGGTGAGAATTCGCCTTATAATGAAGATTCCGAAGCACATCCTAAATCTTATTATGGAAACACTAAGCTAATGATGGAGCAAGAAGCTATTAAGGTAAATCCAGATGTACTGATAATTAGACTTCCTATATTATATGGTATGGGCAATAGGGATAAGTTAGTGCTGCCTACAGTAGAATCTATTAAGCAAGGGAAAGAGATTGTTATAGATGATTATAGAAAGAAATACCCTGTCTTGATTGATGATGTTGTAAAGAATGCGATAATTCTTATTGAAAAGGGCGAGAAAGGGATATTTCATTTTGCATCAAAAAAGGAACTAGATAGATTTGAGATAGCAAACACAGTTGCAAAAGTATTTAAACTTGATACGACGCTTATTAAAAAAGAGCAAGGAAAAGAATTTCCAAATAAGCCAGAGAATGTGGAGATGATAAATAATAAATGTAAGGCACTTAATTTTGTATCATTTGAGCAAGGAGTAGAGATTGTGAGGAAACAGATTCAAGATGAGAGTAGTAAGATATGATGATATAGAGCCTGATAAAAGATCAGATGGAAGAGAGATTTATTCTTTGATTAACTACAAACTTATTGAGGGAGAGGGCAAGTTTTTTAGAGTGAAGATTCCAAAAGGATGTATTGAAAAGGAGCATTATCATAAAGGGTCAGAGGAGATATTTATCTTTTTGACACCCGGCAGCATTATAATAAATCAAGAGGAGTATGACTTTAAGGAAGGTGACATTGTTGTTTTAGAGAAGAATGATAGACACAAGATTGTTGCAAAAGAAGAGATGGAGATTATTGGTTTAAAAGTTCCAGATATTGATGATAAGGTGGTAGTATGAAAATTGTTAGAAGAAAAGATATTGAGAAACAGGATAGGCCTTATGGAAGATTTGTACAGAAGTTGCTTAGTTATAATTTTTCTAAGTCTAGGGATTCAATGGCTTTGTTTTTGTCATATGTTCCTAAAGGTAAACTAGATACGCATCACCATGCTAAGACAGAAGAGATAATATTATTTCCTGAAGGGGGAAAGATTGAGGTTAATGGAGAGTTGTTTAGCATGGAGCCATGGGATCTGGTTGTTTTAGAGCCCGGAGATAAACATGGATTTAGTGGAGAGGATAAGGATGTTTTTCATTTAGCTATGCG
>JAYEIZ010000194.1:0-2462 GCA_034660355.1 Nanobdellota archaeon | reverse complement strand
CATTGTTCTTTATTCATATATATCCTCCGAATTACAGATTGCTTTTGCGATTTCTCTCGATTGATCAATATTCCATTTATCTAATGTGTATCTATATTTTTCTTCTTGTTCTTTAACTTTCTTTAAAATTACTCCATACACCTTCTCCTCGCTTAATTTAGGGCGGGTGTTCCATGCTTTGATAGCATCTTCTCGTTTATCAAATAACCCTGTTTTTGCCCAACAAGAATAGCAAGATACAATTTTACACCAAACATGGTCATCATCTGTTTTTTCCATTACTTCTGCTTTTCCTCCACAAAATGGACATGGTTTAAGTTTCATTCTGACCTCCATTCAATATTATCAATAGTTATCTCATAATATAACTGTTCCATTATCTCTCTAAAGTGGTATTGTTTATCCTCTGGAGAAAAGTTTGTATATATAGCTACTACTATTTCTTCATAAAGTTCTGTGCGGGTCATTTATCCTCCTTGTATACATGTTATCTAATTACTAATAAATATAGTACTAAATGGTGGTCACAAATTGTGACTTCAAGACTTCTTCTTATTAAGTATGTTAAATATCCATGGGGCATTTCTTATCAACCATAATTGTAAAGGTGTTATCTTTCTATGATTTCCTGTGTGTAACTCTAAAGGTGTTGGTTTCTTCCTCACGACAATCCCTCGCTATAACCCCAGATTTTTTCCTTAGAAGATCTCCCAAAATATTTAACCTGATCACGAGCATCTGCTCCATCAGATCTAGCTTCTATATGAGTTTTATCGGGCTTTCTGCCACAGCAAGGATGAAAATGTTTTAGCTTACAATCTTTTCCTAATACATATTTTTTTAATTTCTTAGCACAGTCTCTAAGCTCCGCAGCGCCATAAAATAGCTCATATTCCGGGCAGAAAATCTGGCGATCTTTAAATCTTTCACAGAATTTTTCGCCCACTACCATAAAACAACCCTGAACATGAGGTATATTAGTTGTAACTAAATCAATACAGCGGTCAGAATCTTCTTCTAAATAAGCTAAAGCCTTCTCTAAACAATCATTATCTAATACCACATCATCAGCTAGATAAAGAACATGACCTTTTTTTACCTTGCTAAAGGCAAATCTCTGGGCATCAAGAGTCTTGAACGACTTTACATATATTTTTATTTTAAAGCCCCCTCTCATCATTTGATAAACACGCTCAGAAACATCTTGAGGATCACAACAAACAACAACTACTTCAATATCAAACAAATAAACATTCGTAACATTATAAATAGATTCGATACAATCTTCTAAGAATTTTGGTCTCCCTGTGGAAGGAATTGTTACTGTTAGCATATTACTCCTATTGTTTAATAAAATTTCTCCAAAACTTTTCGCCGACTTCTTGCTGAGTCTTTCTTATCTCAAGACATTTCATCTTTATTAGATGCTTTGTTTTCTCGTCTAAGATAGTAATTATTCTTGGCATATTTTGTTTTTTGATTTGTTTTTTAGATTTTATTTTTTGCATTTAATCCTCCTCTCTACTAAAGATGGTATCATATATTGTTAATTTTGTCAAATTATAATTCGCGCGACATATACTTGACACAACAGGCTATTTATGGTATTATTCCTTATGACTAAAGACCAATTAAGCATCACGATAGATACACGAGAACAATCACCACTAGAATTCAACAAGCCCTATATAAAGGAAGTCACAACTAGCAAGCTCGAATACGGAGATTACTCCGCCCGGCTTGGCAATAAAATCTGCCCGATGTTTTTTGAACGCAAATCATTGTCGGATCTGTTTGGCACTCTTGGTAAAGGAAACGCAAGATTTCGCGCAGAAATAAAAAGATGTTTTAGTGATAATAATCAATTAACAATTATAGTAGAAAAGCCGTTAGACCGAATTTATAAAGGATATAAGTTTAGTCAGATGAGCGGTCAACAAATCGGGCGCACATTATTTACATTATTTTTAAAGTATGATATTAAGTTTGTATGTTGCAAAAATCGAGCCGAGATGGAGTTATATATCGCAGAATATTATTATTCTTGGGCGAAAAATCTTGATTTTCTCGACGACAAAATAAATGCTTGACAAATTGTTAAATTGTAATATACTGTAGGTAAGAGTTCAAGACCAACCAGTCAAACAAGGAGGAGACCCATGACTGAGAACCAAGCCACAAAAAAAGTAGAAGTAGAAGATCGTCACATTTGTGAGATCTGCAATGAATTAATCGAGCCACAAGATTTAGCAACATATGCTATGCCCTGCGGCCCTGATGATTATTATGCAGAGCCGGCACATCGATGGTGTGTTGATCAATTAGAGGAACAGATGTATCGTTTAGGAGAGGAGGGCGATTGTTTATGAATTATGCAAATATTCACGAGGTCGTTGGTTGGATCTCAGGCGAAGTAAAATGTTATAAACATAAAATGCACACTGCAGAAGAAGCACTGGATG
>JAYEIZ010000193.1:0-2478 GCA_034660355.1 Nanobdellota archaeon | reverse complement strand
TCTCTTTTTATTGGATTCATTAGATTTCTAATGGCAAACTACCTTACTTACTTGAGAAATTGACAATTCAGAGATGATGAATTGTAGGATTAGAAGTCATATCTGATTAAATCCGTCATCTACTGTAAATTAGTAGTGAAAATTCAAAAGTTATATAAAAAGCAGACTTTAGTTTGTTAATTAATGAAAAAAATAAGAGTTCTTATGGCTGGTTGGGAGTACCCTCCTTATGTAACAGGGGGATTAGGCACACATTGTTATTATCTGATAAATGCCTTGACAAAGCTTGGAGTCAAAGTATATTTGACTACACCCCATCCTCTTCACAAAAAAAGAAGGAATTTCAGGATTGTTGGGCTGGACATCACTCAGAACTTTAAAGAAGAAGGAAAGATTGTCAACTATGGCCCAAAATCAAAAGATAAGATAAGGCTGTATACAGAGAAGATATGTGATGGAGTTAAAGGAATTAATTTTGACGTCATCCATTGCCAGGATGTTCCTCCAATAAGTGCCAGCATCAAGCTAAAGGAGCATTCCAATAAACCATTAGTTCTAACTGTCCATTCAACAGTTTATGATAGAAAAGAAAAGCCCCCTAAGAAAGATATTGAAAATGAAAAACGGGGCATGGAACATGCTGATAGGATAATTGCTGTTTCTCATTATACAAAAGACATTATAGTGAATAAGTTTAAGATAAACCCTAGAAAGGTTTCTGTTGTAATAAATGCGATAAGGCAAAGAAAGATAAAACTGAAGAAAAAACAAGGCAAAACAAAGTATGTATTATATCTTGGCAGGCTGCATTACCAAAAAGGAATCCCTTATCTGATTAAAGCAGCAAAAAAAGTGATTGCTGTTGAGAAGAATGTAAAATTCCTTATTGCAGGCGGAGGCAAGCAGAGTCATGTAACAGCATTAAAGAATCAGGCAAAAAAACTAGGTTTAGAGAAAAACATCATATTCTTAGGTTATGTGCGGGATAAAAAATACTACTATAGGAAGGCTTCTATTCTTGTTATGCCTTCTATCTCAGAGCCGTTTGGAATTGTGCCATTAGAATCTATAATTAATGGAACTCCGGCTATAATCTCAAAACAATCTGGTATTGTAGAAGTCTTGAAAAGCTGTTTGAAATTCAATTATTGGGATGTAGATGACTTGACTAAGAAACTCTTATTTTTGTTGAGAAACAAAAAAGCATATGAAAAACTAAGAAGAGACGGCATTAAAGAAGTCAAAAAGTTTACCTGGGAGAGTATTGGCAAAGAAACGATTAATGTTTACAGGAAAGTTCTGGGTTCAAAAAATCTAGTTAAGTAGAGTGTGATTAGATAATGACTAAATATCCTGAAATAAACATATTTAAGATATCTCAAAAGAAAGAGAAATTTCTTAGATGGTTATTGGAGCACTTACCTCAAGCAAAGGATAAATGCGTAAAAGGATTTGGGGAGAATGCTTACAAAGGCCAAAGTTTGTCAGACAGTAAAGATTGGTTTCCTAATGACGTAGCGTATATGGAGAATACTAGGGTAACTGGCAAGATAGTTATTGACCTTACGCAAGTTATAATAAAGTTAATAAAGAATAATCATGATTTGCATGATCATTTAAGTGAACTTGGACCAGACTTTTCTAAAGTTTTTTTGAGAGAGAATAATGTACTTTCGATGACCTTAAGAGTATTGGTTGAAATACTGCATGTTCAGGTTCAAAGGGGTTTAGAGATAAGCTTATTGGATCTTACTCTTAGAAATGAAAGCTCAATTACAGGAGTAGCCTGGCCCCCTCCTAATCTAAAGCTTGTAAATCAACAAGACATTGTTCAAAATCTTAATAATTTATTTCATTCTTTAATTGAGATTCTTACTTGGGAAAGAAATTTCTTTAATAGAATAATTGGTCAATTTCCAATGGTTAGTATAATCATGCCAGTATATAATTTTGGGACTTTAAAAGATAAAACAGGCGAAACTTTCTTAGAACAAGGAGTGAAGAGCGCTTTAAATCAGGATTATCCAAAAAATAGGTATGAAATAGTTATTGTAGATGACGGTTCAACAGATAATAGTTGGAGTATAATAAAAAAACTTGCTTCTAAAAACAAGACTATACGTGCTTTCAAAAAAAAGAATGGTGGAAGCGCATCTGCGCTTAACCATGCTTTAGATAGGATTCCAGATGCTAATCTCATTTGTTATTTTGATCCAGATGATTTGTTGCCAAAAGATAGTATTAGGATACGAGCTGTTTTTTTGATGAAACATCCTGAAATTAGATTAGTCCATGCAAAGTCCAGATCTTTTGATAAAGATGGTTTTCTTGATGAGCGAGGCATTGTTTCTTGGTTTGAAAAAGAGTATACTACTCTAAATGGTAGGCCAGACAGGCGAGTTACATATGATGATCTTTTTGAAAAGAATTATTTTCATGGTGGAACAGTAATGGTTCATAAAAGTACATTAGGCAGGT
>JAYEIZ010000192.1:0-10685 GCA_034660355.1 Nanobdellota archaeon | reverse complement strand
TGATAATTGCGGTGGAACAATAGATTGTAGTAGTTGTCTAGGTGATTTATCTTATTGTTCAGAGGGTATATGTGTAGAATGTATTAGTGCTGATGATTGTGAAGATGATGGAATAGCATGTACTGTTGAGAGTTGTGAAAACAATCAGTGTGTGCATGATACTTCTAGTTGCTTAGATATCAATCTGGATCCAGAGAATGCTTCTATTGAACCAGGAGAGCAACTCATATATCGAACATTATTATATTATGGTAATGGTACTTCGAGAGAAAATATTTCTGGTGCTATATATACATCATCTGATGAAGGTATTGTTTCTATTGATAATAATATTGTTGAAGGGGTAACCGAAGGAACTGTTACGATAACTGTTAGTTATACTGAGGATTATGGTGGGGGTGAATTAACTGTAAATGATTCTGTACAATTGGATGTAGTAGCAGAGGGCTCTTCTTATTTATCCCATATTGAGATAAGTCCTGAAGAATCTACTATACAAATAGGATCAACTCAGCCTTATACCGTAACTGCTTATTATTCAGGCGGATCAAGTGAGGATGTATCTGATGTTGCTTTCTTGATGTCACTGGATGGGATTGTAGCTAGTACAATGATAGCTGAAGGGGTTGGAGCAACAGGGATGCAAGAAGGGGTTGCTACAATACTGGCAAGTTATGGGGTAATATATGATGAGGAGAATCATACTATAAAAGAGGATTCTGCAGTGCTACATGTTGCTTGTGTAGATGGTGATTCTGATGGTGTTTGTGATTGGGATGAGCCAGAAGGATGTTCGGTGCAGAATGTAAATAATCTTCCTGCTAATACCAGTTGTTTGTATTATTATGGCTTTAACACATTAACTGGATGTTGGATAAGTGGATTTTATGAAGGTAAGATATGTGGTTCTACTGAAGAGTATGCTTGTAGTGATGATCTTTCAAAGATTGAGAAAAGAACCTATAGTTTAGAGTGTAGTGTGGGTGGTTGTACTAAACCTTCGTATGATACAACTGTTGTTGTTGAAGAAACGTGTGTAACTATTGAGGAATGTGATGGGCCTGTAAATTCTACTGAATTAGGGGATTATGAATGTGATTGTAGGGTTGATAGTGATAATGACGATGTTTGTGAAGATTATAGGGGCACTGCTGGAAAAGATGATTGTATTGGGCAGGCTCCAAGTGGTGGTGCTCCTTCAATTCCGACAGAGTATACATCTCAATGTAATCAATACGAATTCAGTTATACGACTGGATGCTGGGAATTAAAACACATAAATGTAGATGTTCCTTTTGTGTCAGAGAATTGTACAGAAGCAATATGTTATGAAGATACTAGTGTTTATATGAAGTGTAATCTAGAGGGTAAGGAGATACCTCATTCAGAGGGCTGTGACCAGATGATTGAAAATTGCGGAGGAGACCCTGATTTTTCTAAGGAGAATTGTACACTTTATTTTTCTAAGTCTGATGATGATATTATATGTCAAGATCACGAATGGAATTGCTGGAGCAAACATACTGCCTCGACTTATCTAGGCGGGGATTCTTACTGCTGCGGTGATGATGGTTCAGAAGAGTGTTGGATTGATGCTGCGGATAATGCATGCTGCTGGTCTAATCTTTTGGAGAAGGTTGCTTATTTGAGTGACCCTGATGAGTCTGTAATCTATTGTGGGCTATTGGGTGAGAAATTAGGTGCATTTAACGCTGTTAATTGTGATGAAGGTGAGACATATTGTTGGGATCCTGTTTCCAGGCAGTGTTGTGGAGATGATGAGGATGAGACTTGGGAGTATTCAACAAGCAGGAAATTAGGTGATGTACTTGTTAATGAAACTTGTTATGGCGGGAGATGGGTTGTTGTGTGGAGAGAAGAAACAACTTACTTTGATTTATGGTCTTTGTTTATGAAGATCTTTGAATAAAATAAAAACAAAAAGAACCAATGAGAAAATAATTCAATAAAAAAATATTAAAGACCAATGAAAACAAAACCAAAAACCAATAAAAAAATAATAGAAATCAATGAAAGAAAAAAAATTCAATAAAAAATAATCAAATGAAAAAATCAATTCAATAAAAAAGGAATATTAAGAATCAATGAAAACAAAACCAAAAACCAATAAAAAAATAATAGAAATCAATGAAAGAAAGAATAAATAAAAACCAATAAAATAAAATGAAAAAAACAAATAAAAACAATTTTTTAATCATTACTTTAGTTTTACTACTTTTTATTCCAATCTCGTATTCCTTTTCTGGAAATAAGATTGGTTCAGATAGTTATATTGAAGGTAATTCTCCTGGTAAGCTTGGTGATAAAGATTTTGATAATACACAGGCTAATCTGTATATGGAAGATGAATGTGATGCTAGTAGGTATACATCTAATGGGTTTGATATTCCTGAATATGGTTTTGAAATCACCCCTTGCAGTTATTGTGACGGGAATGGAGGGGTAATAAATAAGCCTGTTGGAACCAAGTGCGGGTTATGCAAGGTTTGTGATAGTAATGGCCTTTGCAATGGTATAAATACCTCATGGGGAGGGGGGAGCGCATACGATTGCGGCGGTACAGATATGAGGTGTTTTATCGGCTCTTGCGTCAGATGTAACGGTTATCGTTATGCAAATGCTTGTTTATATATGGGCCAAGTTAGTGATAGCTGTGTTCAAACCTGCGGTGGTTATGGGGGCTGTGCAGGCTATTATGGCCACGCAAGTATTGCTGTTTGTGAACACTTTACAGGATACTCTTCCGGAAGATGCTGCAATAATGCAGCTCATGCCCCTGCATGGAATCCTAATTATGACGCGTGCTGGTTATGGAGTTGCAATTTTGAACCTGATAAAATGTACTGGTGCCGTTATGTGTCTCATCAGGACCGCAGATTCTGCAACTGCAATAAATAAAATGAAAAAATCAAATAATAAAAACCATTTTTGGATGTTTACTTTAGTTTTACTACTTTTTATTCCAATCTCTTATTCATTCTCAGGAAATAGAATCGGTTCAGATGTTTATGTTGAGGGTAATTCTCCTGGTGAGTTAGGAAGTAAAACATTAGTTAATGTTCAGGCTAATATTGTCAATACTCTTTGTGAAGCTGATAGATATACAGATAGATATTTGTTTCCAGGCAATGATGTTGATGCTCCTGGTACTTGCAAGACATGTGATGGTGCTGGAAATGTTGGAAATATTAATGGAGCAGACCCGCATAGCGAATGCAATGGGCTAAGTTGTTCAAGCTATTATTATGGATGGGTAAGCAATACTTGTTATAAGAGAAAGGATGTTTCTGCAAGTTCTCATATTTGTGTGAATGGTGCTTGTCAAACTACGTCTGTATGTCCTAGTCAATCGCGAGGGGGTTCTAGTGGTACTAGTAGGACAACTTGTAAAACTTCACAAGGATGTACTGGAACTACTGGACCAAGTTTGGGGAATGTTCCTAATGGGCAAGATACATATAATGATTGTTCTGGAGTTTGCCAAGCATGTAATGGTGTTGGTGCTTGTGGTGGTATGACCACAACTTGGGGCATTAATCAATATGGTTGTACAGGTGTAAATAAGAGGTGTAGTAGTGGTAGTTGTATAACCTGTAATGGATGGGCGTTAAATGGTGGATGTTGGTATGCTGCAGGAGTTGGCCAAGGTTGTGCAACTAGATGTTCAGGACTTGGAGGGTGCATGGGAGGAGGAGCTGAGACCTCAAACTGTGATGTTTGTCAGCATTTCTTTGGTGTTCAGCCAGCAGGCTGTATAACTTCGACTTATCGTAATCCTCCTGCAACTGGACCTTCAACTGGATATATCTTTTCTCCTAAGGCTTGTTATAGGTATAATGGTGTGAACATGGGATGTTATGCAGATGGAGCAACAGGAACGTATAATCAACATAGATTCGTATGTAATTGTAAAACATGAAATCAAAAAATTCAATAAAAAGAATAAATATTAAAAAATGAGAAAACAAAAGAAAAACAATTTTTTAATCATTACTTTAGTCTTACTACTTTTTATTCCAATCTCTTATTCATTCTCAGGAAATAGAATCGGTTCAGATGTTTATGTTGAGGGTAATTCTCCTGGTAAGCTTACAAATAAGGAGTTAATTAATGTTCAAGTAAACATTTATACTGAAAATCCATGCGGTATTAATCGTTATACAAGTGGCGGTTATGATGCTCCAGACTATGGAACTTCTGCTGGTTTATGCAGGATATGTGATGGAGCAGGTAATGAAATAAATGTTCCTAGTGGTCAGGATTCAAATGATGATTGTAATGGTATAGATTGTAGTGGGTATTATGTTGCTACGGGAACCGAAGGTGCTTACTCTTCTCAGATAGAGTCTTGTTATGAGAGAGCAAATGAGCCTGCTTCTACACATAATTGTAATGGAAATGGAGTATGCAGAACTGCTGCTCAGGATTGCCCAGGTAATCCTGCTGATACTTTCCAGTATTCTTGCGGGGAATGTAAGTATATTGATACCAGTAATTGTGCAGGTACAACACTTGGAGCTTGTACAAATTATAATCTTCCTACTGCTTGCGGTGTGTGTAAGGGGTGTCAAAGCGGTTATTGCCAAAACCAAGCCACTAATACAGGAGACAATTTATTTGGGTGTATCGGCTCAAACAAATACTGTTCTTTAGTTCGTAATAATCTTGGTTGTAAAACTTGCAATGGATGGTATAATGGCTGGAGTTGTTATTATATTGGGAATTATGGCCAGAGTTGTACCTCGGTTTGTGCTAGCCATGGAGGTACTAATGGGTATTTTAAAGATCCTGGTTGTGTAGCCTGTAGGCACTTTGTGGGATCTCAACAAACTTGCACCAGAAATGCTATGGCTGGAATGCCTGGCTATGGTACAGGTACTGGTGGTGGTGGAGCACAACTAACTCAGTGTTGGGAATTTATGCCGGGCAATACCCCTAATCATGCCAGTAGCAGCCCACTTATACGTTCAGTTTGCAGGTGTAGTCAGTAGTACATTAAAAAATGAAAACAAAAAAACCAAATAAAAACAATTTCTTAATAATCACTTTAGTTTTACTACTTTTCATTCCAATCACTTATTCATTCTCTGGAACTAAGATTGGTTCAGATGTTTATGTTGAGGGTAATTCTCCTGGTAAGCTTGGTGATAAAACACTAAGTAATGCTCAGGTTAATATTGTCAATACTCTTTGCGAAGCAGATAGATATACTGATAGATATTTGTTTCCAGGCAATGATGTTGATGCTCCTGGTACGTGCAAGACATGCAATGGTGCTGGAGGTGTTGGGAATATAGATGATGGTAATGATTTTTTTAATGAATGTAATGGATTAACTTGCAGCAGTTATTACATCCAATCTGGGATTGAAAGCGCTACAACAATAGAAATGTGTTATACAAGAGCAAATGAACCTGCTTCTACCCATAATTGCAATGGGGCAGGAGCATGCAGAACTGCAGCCCAGGATTGCCCAGATAATGGTCAAGATACTTACCAATACGCGTGTCAGAATTGTAGATATATCTCTTCAAGCTCTTGCACAGGAACAACATTAGGGGAATGCTCTAAGTACTCTGTTGGGACTTTGCATACTAGTTGCAGCACATGTGATGATTTAGGAACAGATACAAATGGGTGGGTTACTCCACAAACTACTGATTGGGGAGAAGGTCTATATGGATGTACAGGCTCAAATCAAAGATGTTATAGGGGTTCTTGTTATACATGTAGTGGTTGGTTATATCAAGGATATTGTTTTTATATAAGTGATTTCGACCAAGGCTGCGCTTCTGTTTGTGGTGGGGATAGGCATATTGATTATTTTGATGGAGGAGGATGTACTTGGAACTGGGGGACTAATTGCGCACTCTGTAAACACTGGTATCCCTCAGCAGAATGTTTCGGATATAGAGTAGGCCCAGCATATCGGGGGGCACCCTATTATGACTGCCGTTTCTATGATGGCGGATCTCAGGACTGTGGTACAACAAGTGGAGATTGGCGCAGGATATGTGCATGTAATTATTAAAATGAAAAAAATAAATAAAACCAATCTTTTAACCATTACCTTAGTTTTACTACTTTTCATTCCAATCACTTATTCATTCTCTGGAACTAAGATTGGTTCAGATGTTTATGTTGAGGGTAATTCTCCTGGTAAGCTTGGTGATAAAACACTAAGTAATGCTCAGGTTAATATTGTCAATACTCTTTGCGAAGCAGATAGATATACTGATAGATATTTGTTTCCAGGCAATGATGTTGATGCTCCTGGTACATGCAAAACATGTGATGGTGCTGGAAATGTTGGAAATATAAATGGAGCAGACCCGCATAGCGAATGCAATGGGCTAAGTTGTTCAAGCTATTATTATGGATGGGTAAGCAATACCTGTTATAAGAGAAAGGATGTTTCTGCAAATGATCATATTTGTGTAAGTGGTGCATGCCAAACTGCATCTGTTTGTCCAAGTCAGTCGCGAGGCGGTTCTAGTGGAGTTAGCAGAACACAGTGTAAAACCCCTTCAGGATGCTCCGGAACTACTGCTCCTAGTTTAGGGAATGTTCTAAGTGGACAAGATACATATGGTGATTGTGGAACTTGCCAAGCATGTAATGGTGTTGGTGCTTGTGCTGGTATGTCATCATTTTGGGGTTCTAACCAATATGGTTGTGTAGGAACAAATAAGAAATGCACTAATGGTGCTTGTGTAACTTGTAGTGGGTGGGCTTATAATGGAGGATGCTGGTATGAAGGAGGATTGGGTCAGAGTTGCGCAGATGTATGCGCAAGCAAAAGTGGTTGCTCAGGTGGAGGCAGGGAAACATCTAATTGTGATGTATGCCTTCATTTTTTCTCACCAAACAATGGATGTCAAGATTTTCAATCAGGGTTTGGTCATTATGCACCGGGAGTATGGGAAGATTACTTGAGGATAGGGACTATTTATTATGATGCGTGTATAAGGTATTCAGGGTTATATGGTAGTTGTTCTGGGAATAGTTTCCTTAGAAGAGTATGCAACTGCAATAGTTAAAATGAAATTAAAAAATTCAATGAAATAAAACAATCCAATGAAAAAAACAAATAAAAAAGGTGCAGTTTCATTGCAGGTCGAGTTTATTGTAATTGCAGTTCTAGCTTTAGTCTTTGTTTCATTAGGCATTTATTTCATAAGATCTAATCTTGAGAGATCTCAGATAAAGTTGGAGGAGGTGATTGTTGTTGGAGCTCCTAAGCCGCAGGTAGAGATACAGTCTCCTCATGATGGTGGGATATATGAGGTTGAGGAAGAGGTTAATTTTGAGCCTTTTTCTTATGGCACTAAATCAAAGATAGTGGGATATTTTTGGGATTTTGATGGTGATGGGAATGTAGATAGCAGGAATGAAGAAACAAAACATACTTATTATGAACCAGGCGACCATAAGGTTATTCTTAAGGTGTTGAATGATCTAGGAGGTGTTGGAGAATCAATTTCAATTGTAAGGATTTATACTAAGAATGAAAAGAATATGACTAAGTATGATAAAGATCTTGCTTTTTTCATACCTTATAGTGAGAGTTCAAACCCTCTTATTGATGTGGAGAATTGGAGAGAGATACTGATGCTTGTTCCTTTGGCTAGATGGTTTGATCAGGAGGGGGATCATAATAATGATTTTGTAGTTTTAGCTAAGGGTGAGGGTGAGAATACTACTTCCAGTGATATAAAAGATAGGCTTGACGATCTTGGAAAGACAGATGCAGTGTTGTTTGATTTTAATCTAAACTTTGATATTGAAGGATACACTGTCTCGACTCAGGATACTAGTGATATTGTTAATTATTTCTCTTATTGGAGTGAATATGATAGTGTTGTTTTAGTTGACTACAATAATGATGATGGTGCTTTGATAGCTTCTTTGTTTGCTGCTTATTATAATGCTCCTTTAGTGTTTATCAGTGAAAGTAATTATCTAGAGTATAGGGATAGTCTGTTTGGAAAGAAATTTTACATCATTGATTCAATACCTGATGTGGTTACTCAGTGTTATATAGGTGCGAATTGTCCAGAAGGAGTAGATGACCAAGCAATAAATGACGGTAAAGTAGAATACACTTCAGAAGAGCTTAGGGATACTTCAAGAAGAGTAAATAGGATAATGAACCTTAGCTCAAAGGTTTATTTGAAAGATGAGATGGAATAGGATGAGAAAAAGAGGTTTATTTGGAGTTTTGAGTTTTGTATTTCTATTTCTTATTAGTATATCTGTTATGGGCGTTGATTGTGCTAATCCTTCTTCACTTATACCTTCATCAAATTTCTGTGGTGTAACTGATGATGATATTTCTGATGGTGCTTCTACTAGTGGTATTAATGGTGACGGTAAGGATGATTATTGTGTTAAGAGTTACAGGTGTGGGAGTTTGCATCATTCTGGGAGTAGACAGACACTTGGAAGGAGTGTTTCAGTTAATCCTAGTTATTGGTATCCTTCTGATTGTGGTGTTGTGGATGATACAACGTATCTAGTTGGGATAAAGCAGATTTATGTAGATAATCCTTCTTTTTATAAAATAAGTATACTTATGTATATTGATGATGTCGGTGAGATTTTTATCAATGGGCATAATGTTGGTAGAAGCGGTCGTTGGATAGACATTAATAACAGGATTCAAGCTGGTTGGAATACTTTTGCTTTTTGGGCAAGTGATGTATGCTCTGGTCGGCGGTATGTGAGTCCTTATTATAGTGTCCAATTAATCTGTTATGGAACTGATAGTGATAGGGATGAATACTCGACAAGTTCATCTGATATTGGAAGGAGATGTTGTGTAGGAAAGACAGAAAGGTGTTTAGGAGCTGATTGCGATGATTCTGTTGCTTCGTGTACAACCGATTGTACTAGTATGGTTTATTTAGATATTGATAGGGATGGTTTTGGTGAGACTCAACATAGGGCATGTGATGCTCCTGTAAATTATGATGCAACACAAGGAGGAGATTGTGATGATGGAGATGATAATATAGGGCGAGCTACTGATGGTACTTGTGATGAGGATAATGATGAGCATATAGATTCAACAGCAGGCGGAGATGATTGTGATGATAATTTTTATTGTTTAAGCAATAACTGTGTGGCTGACCTAGATGGTGATGGAATTATATGCGCGGCTTTTGAAACAAGCTGTAATTATGATGATACGGAAAGAATTAATGGTTTTAGTGTTTGTTATAATGATAATTCTTATATCTGCATTGGAGGGGGCTGGCAATCTGAATCATGCCAGAATGCTTGTGATTATTATAAAGATGTGAATACTTGTTTACCTTCTGGTTTATGTGAAGGGTGCCTAAGCAGTTGTACAAGTGATGATGATTGTGACCTTAATGGCCATTGTAATGGTGAGTGTGTTGCTGATTTAGGTGCGGGCTCTGATTGTATTGATGATAGTGATTGCGAAAGCAATAGCTGCAGGGATGATTATGATGGTGGAAGGTTTTGTGCTGTAGATTCAAGTTCATGTGTGCATGACCCCCCTGGATACGCTCCAGCAAGTTATCCTTTTGAAGCAATATCAGATGATGGCAATTTTTATTGTAATGATCAAGGAGTTTGGGAAGATATTGATTTATCATCTACTGCCTGTTCAGGACTTGAGATGTCTTGGTTAGCAGGCGGAATCGGAATAAACGCAAAATGTTGTGGAGATGATTTAATTACTGACGATTTTGAGCAAGATACTGTAGGTGGGGGTGCTTGTATTGATGGAGTTGAGGTGCCTGATGGGAGTGCAGTTGATTCATTTTTAGTAAGTGATGGACAGATATACAGCTGTAACTCACAATCAACATACACATTTGATACAGATCATTTTGATGTAACTTGTACTGCAGTAGATGGCAAGTATTGTAATGATGACAACAATTGGAAAACAACTAAGTCAGGAGCATGTGGTTGTGGTACAGGAAGTGAATGTTCAACAGGGTTATGCATCAATGGAGCATGCAGGTCTAGTTGTGAAGGTTATACACAATCTGTCAGCAAATGTTCAGATGACGAAATTCCATATACAAGTGAAGAGTCAGGTGTTTGTGTTCATAATAATTCAGTATATTATTGTGATACAAATGAGGTAGCAGATGTTGACGCTAGCCAGGCTTTGGAACTAGTTGATGATTGCGCTATAGGTGATTATAGGGATCAGTGTGATGGGGATTATCAAGGAGATTTTGATGTAGATGGTGTTTGCGGCAACACAAACAATGAAATCTGTATAGATAATTGGGCAGGAGCTAGCCAACAAACAGATGGGAGCATTCCCACTTTTGGAGGTGTTGGAAGCACTGAATATGACATTTGTTTTGGGAATGGAGGAGATTATTGTGATTATGTTGGAGATGGTGGGTGGACTCCATTAGATAGAAGATGTGATGAGAGTGATGAAAAATGCAGGAGCTGCGATCTTGAAACTGGAATGGATAGTGAAGGTTTTTGTGAAAAAGATTGTGGTGCTCCATATGTCACTGATGAGCAAGTGCCTGATAAATGTTATCAAGAAAACTCAGGGTATATAAGCTCTGATTGTATTTATTATGATGATCCTGATTCCAATAAGGAAACCTGTGAATGTATGGAAGATATTGGCTATTGGGATATGGGGGGAGAAGTAGCTG
>JAYEIZ010000191.1:0-2482 GCA_034660355.1 Nanobdellota archaeon | reverse complement strand
CGAGTTACAAAAAAGGGTTGACCACGCATTTACTTGCCCAAACATGAACAATTACAACAGAATCAAATCAAACTTTACTGATATCCCTAGAATTGAGAAAAAAGAGGAGAAGTTATCAGGTAAAGTAGACAGCTCTAGAATAACTGACCCGCTAGAAATATTAAAGCTAAGGTTCGCACATGGAGAGATACCCCCTGAAGATTTCCAGAAAAGAATGTCCTTGTTAAAGACGAACCTAAATTACATAGGATAAGATGAGGAAAAGAAGAAAAAGAAAGTATGGAAGAGATATCCTTTTGCTTTATTTACGAAGACTAGCAAAAGATTTAGATAAAACCCCTAGTGCATTGAATATGGACAAGGCAAAGCACTACCCAAATTCATCAACATTCATCTATGAATTCACAACATGGAACAATGCTTTAAGGGAAGCAGGATTAACACTAAACAAGCTTAGAAAATACAGTGATGAAGATTTAATCACATTACTCAGAATCCTTGCTAATAGGTTAAACAAAAGCCCTTCTGCTAGAGAGATGGACTTTGCTCAAGCATTTCCAGACTCAAAGGTCTATATCCAAAGGTTTGACAGTTGGAGCAAGGCACTAATCATGGCAGGGATAAAGCCAAACAAAAGGAAAACAAGATACTCAGATGTACTGCTGATTGAATTACTAAGAAACTTAGCTAAGAAATTAGGAAGAAGTCCGGCACATGATGAAATGAATAGGCAACAAGGCTATCCTTGTGGAAATACATTCAGAGATAGGTTCGATACTTGGAACAAAGCTCTGGAGAAAGCAGGGCTTGAAAAAAGAAATAGATTATATGGATGATATTAAAAAAATAAAAAAAGAAATTATCTTTTCTTCTTTTTCTTACCGCCACGTGCCATCTTTGCTTTGCTGACATTGCCTTTTTTGTCAACATAGTAGAGATACCCTTTTTCTCTTTTAACGCCGCACTTATGCAATGTTTCAGTTTTCTTCTTGTAAGGCTTTCCAGCCCTCTTCATGTTAACTCTGGTGGCGTTTCCTTTCTTATCAACATAGTAGAGATATCCTGCTTCTCTCTTAATTCCACATTTACAAACTACACTTCCCATTTGCACTCACCTCGGTGTTTTTAGTTGGTTCAAGAAGGGGTTATTTATATTCTTGTTGGTTTTTGAAAATTGAGAAGGTATGTGTTCTTCGATTCCAATGAATACGGACTATCAACAGTGTGCAGTTATACTTGAACATAATATTTATATACCCTTTGGAGTATCCCCAAGATATGAGCCATATAAACTATTTTGAACCATACACATCTAGATCTAGTTGTCATGAAGACCAATTAACGAGGGCATTTCTTGTTGTTCTTCGTTATGTTCCTTCTGCACTTATGATGTTTTATGATTCTGTTGTCAGCACAATTAACAAGAAGGCATCGGAAACCAAACAGAACATAGAATTGCCTTCAATCTCTGAGATTGATTTGAGCAATTTAGATTTTAAAACTCAAACCCAAAAGATAGAGGACGTATTTAACACTAGTAAGATAGTCTCTGTTTTGATTACTGATGAAACGTTTGATTCTCTAGGTAGTGTTTCAAGCTCAGATAGGGGTGCTCGTTATGATGGCGTTATATACTTCTCAAGTGATGTTGCATTAATCATTGAGAACAAACCAAATTCCTGCGACGTTTGGGGGGAACAGTTAAGTCCGAGTGCACAAAGTCTTCCTGAGGGTGTGGAAATTGTGCCAATTGCGTCAATTATTGAATGGAAACAAATTATAAGAAGCTTGAACAATCTAGCAAAAAACCAATTAGTAAGCAAAGCCGAAAATGAGATAATAAAAGATTTTTTGGAGTTTATTGATAGAAATTTTCCTTCGCTAAACCCTTATGACAGTTTTGTGGACTGTAAGGGCGACATAGAGTTACTAAACAGGAGGGTGAAGAACCTTCTTGAGAAGCTCATTGCAAAAGATAAAAGCGATGTTGGTTATCATAGTGGTTGGGGTTGCTATTATCTTAACACGCCTTTACCTCAACTATGGATGATTGGATTTAAGATAGATGAATATGAAAAGGACTGGAAACTCTCAATAAATATTTATTTTGGCGATACACAAAGCCAAGCAAGAGAACTATACAAAGAAAAAATTGATTATGGGAAGATAGTATCCTTAGAAAAGAAAGGGTGGGAGTGTGAACCAAATTTCCACATATGTTTTATGCAGAAAAACCTAGTTTGGCTTAACACTCCGAAAGAATCATATGCTAGTTATTTGGATTACTGGAATAAAAATATATCAGAAATCAAACAACATTCAAAGCCCGAGCTGAGAACATTATTGGATAAACTGTTAAGAAATGAACTCATAAAAATTAATGAAGAGGATAAATTAGAAATTAAAACTCATATAGAGGACACAGACAGGAAAAAATTTTACATTGCACCTGGATTCGGATTTATCTATTCATTCAATTCTA
>JAYEIZ010000190.1:0-2483 GCA_034660355.1 Nanobdellota archaeon | reverse complement strand
GATAATAACCAAGAGAAGGATGATGGCTAAGTTAGTTCAAGTTACGGCAAGGATTATCCTACATAACAGAAGAAGATTGTCTTACTTTAAGAGGCTGGCTAACGCCAGCTAATATCCACGCAAAGGACCCAAAACCAAACTCTTTATAGAATCTTCTCCATGTGTTCTTTATTTTTTTCTTATGGTTATCGTATAATGAACCTAAACTTAGACCAAAAGCAGAGATATATGTTGAAGCAACCATAGTAGCTGCAGGCAACCCTACAACCGAAAGACTCAAAGCCATACCTCCCATCATAGCAGCATACTTTGTGACGTCCCATATCTTACCCAAAATGCTTCTAGGTTTGTCATACCATTCGGGAGAGTGAATTGCTTTTTCATCCTTTAGAAGCTCTTCTACAGTTTCTGCCTTCTCCTTTGGCTTCTCTTCAATAACATCATCAATCGAATCTGCCAATTTAATCAACCTTTCATTATTATAGACTGAGAATATAACTTGGGAACATATAACAAACTTATCTTGAATTTTTTTTACAAATAGAAAAATTTATATACATAAATCTCGTTTTGTAAAATAAATATAGCTAAATAGCAATTTTAGTAGAAAATGCCCATAAAAATTGACCTAAAAGACAAAAGAATATTAAATGAACTTGACTTAGATGCTCGCCAACCAATATCGAGTATAGCTAAGAAGGTAAAACTTTCAAAGCAGCTAGTGGGTTATAGAATCAAACAATTAGAAAAAAAAGGAATCATAGAAGGTTATTATGCTGTAATAAATATCTCTAAGTTAGGCTATTTGTTCCATAGGGCATTCTTTAGATTTCAAAATACAAGTAAAGATAAGGAAGAAGAGATAATTAATTACTTGAAATCATTACCAGATGTTGCCTGGATTGTCACAATAGATGGTAGATGGGATTTAGCAATCTTAACCTGGGAAAGGAATGCATGGGAATTTAATAATTTACTAGAGAAACTTCTTGTTAAATATGGGCAATATCTAACTGATAAATACATAACTATTGTTACAGCAATCTACCATTTTAAACATAAGTATTTATTTGATAAAAAAGATCTTTCAGAGGCCCTCGTAGGTGGAGACTTAGAAGATAATAAGTTAGACAAAATAGATTTTGAATTGATTAAGATATTAGCAGTAGACGGTCGCATGTCTCTATTAGAATTATCAAAAAAACTAAATATTTCCTCTAAAGTTGTTGTATATCGTATGAAAAGACTAATCAAAAAAGGGATAATTGATGCATTCAGAGCTAAAATAAACCCAAACTTATTAGGTTATCAGCATTATAAGGTATTCTTGTCATTGAAGAATATCCGTGAAGACACAGATAGCAAGTTATTGGAATTTTTTAGAAAGCATCCAAATATAATCTACTCAACAAAAGCAGTTGGTGAATATGATATTGAGTTTGAGCTGCAGGCAAAAAGCAATGAAGAATTCCATAATATATTAAGGGAAGTGAAATTCAATTTCTCAGATGTAATAAAGAATTATGAATCTTTCTTGATTTTCTATGAGAATCAAATTAATTATTTGCCGGGCTATATTGACTAATTCCAGGTTTATTTAGTTTTAGGTAATCTCTTATTGTTCTAAGCGTTTTTTCGTTATCCATATTTCCAAATGTATTACCTAAAAAAGTTATTATTGTCGGATTGCTCTGGCTACTGTTTTCCCCTAATGCAGCTAGAACCAACGCATGTTGTTTATCACTATCTGTAAAAATTCTTAATGTTTTATAACCTGCCTCTTCCAATAAATCTGTAATTCCTTCCTCAGTGTATCTTTTTGAATTAACTGTCCTGATTCTTTTGCCTTCTGGATGATACGTCTCAAAATTATCTGTTTGGCCTTTTTTTAATACCATATAAACTTCTATTTGTTTCTCTTCATAATTGTATTCGACTTCAAATTCAAAATCATCTTTAGGTATTCCTGTTGGCTTTAGTGTATCACATATCATCCCTTCCAGTTCAGGTATTCTATACATTTTCTTAAGTTTCTCAGGTTCAAATTCCAGTTCTACTCCTAACAATAGGTAGCTTGGACCACCGTTCTTTCTTTGATTAATGAATTCTTCATAATCATCTAATCTACCGATAAATCCCTCTCCTTGCAGACTACTTAGGCTTTTGAATATCATTTGAGGACTGATGTCAAGTGGAAGATAGTTCCCTTTGATTATATCTAACTCTTTAAGTTTACTACCGTCTCCACTGCCTAAATCAAAACAATCCCCCTCAAAATAAGGTCTTAATTCTTCTATATTCTCCTGAAGAACCTTCCTTTCAACATCCCCTACTTTATAATCCTCAGATGCCATCATATCTAATCCCGTAGTTCTACCCAGTCTATGACTGGGAGGTCTGCTCAGCAACGAAAACTTTTTCTATAGTAAAAATAAAGAATTAAAGGTTAGGCTCTTGAACGAGCACTAACCATTAATACGTTT
>JAYEIZ010000189.1:0-2485 GCA_034660355.1 Nanobdellota archaeon | reverse complement strand
AAATGAAAATAGAAACGGTTATTGGTGTTAGTTCAAGAGTTGAAGCATTTGATAAAGAATTAAAGAAAAAAGTAGAAAAAATTTCAGAAAACAATGATGTTACAAGTGTAGTTGTTGTTCCAACAGACAGGATGATGTATGGGGTTATTGGATACAAGAGAAGAATTAATCGATCTAAAGCTAAAAAAACTAGCAGCACTGGAACAAAAGCAGAAGTATAGAGAAGAATTACCTCATGTATTCGGGCATAAAAAGTATAAATGGCAGCAAGAGTTTTGTGATGCTAAGTTTACACATAGAAAGCGGTTCATCTGTGCAGCAAACCAGATTGGTAAGGTTCAGCCCAATGATGAGCTAATACTTACGCCTCGTGGATATAAAAAGAATGGCGATATAGTCAAAGGTGATTATGTCTATGGTTCTGATGGTAAGCAGACGAAAGTGCTTGCAGTATTTCCTCACAAAGATTGGGAGTTTCATAAGGTAACTTTTGATGATGGGTCATATACTTTTTGCGGATTAGAGCATAAATGGCTTACAACTTCTGGTAAAGTAATGGATACGCAAGAAGTCAAGAACTTTTTGCCGTATGGTGTCTCAATTAATTACTGTAAAGATGTTCAATTTCCAGAAGGTGATTTCAAATCAAGAGCAATAGAATATTATGATTCGGCTAAGTTTGATTTCTTCAATAAATCTAAGATAGTTAGAATACCAGAGAGAGTGCTGTTAGGCAATGTAGAAAGGCGTATCGGCTTTTTGAATGGAGTAATGGATAGAGATGGAAAATGTATCCCTAGTAAGAATGGCGGTTCTATTTCTTTTTCAAGTAAACATCATCCTGCAATTGATGATTTCGTCAAATTGGTTACTTCGTTAGGTGGGTGGGCAAGCCAAAAGGGACATGTACTCTTTTTGGGTTTATATCACCATGAGCTATTTCATGCATCTGGTAATAACTGGAAGGTATGGCATAAGAGAAGAGAGACAGTAAACGTAAAGACTTTTAAAAGTATAGAGTTTTATGAAGTTGCTGATGGTCAATGTATGACTGTTGATAACGAGAACTCAACTTATTTAACTTCTAAATTTAATATAGTAACTCATAACTCATCTATCCAGATTAGGGACGTTATAGATATAGCAACAAAACCTGAAATATGGGAAGAGTTATGGCCTGTACTTAAAACGAATATAGGTGCAGTTCCTTATGGATGGTATCTATATCCTAACCAAGATACTGTAATGCAAGAGTTTGAAACTAAATGGGTGAAGGAAATTTTACCTAGAGGTAAGATGGAATCGCACCCTCTTTATGGATGGAAGGCACATATTCAAACTAAGGTTCTAAAACATATAGATTTTAATTCTGGATTCAGGTTGTATTTCAAAACATATAACCAGAACGTAATGGATCTTCAGTCAGGTACTGTATGGTTGATAGCTTTAGATGAGGAAGTAAAGGAAGCATTGTTGCCAGAACTTGAAGCGAGATTATTTGCTACAGGCGGTATGATGAGTATGGCATTTACGGCAACTATTGGTCAAGACATTTGGAGAAGGACTATTGAGCGTATTGGTAAGAATGACGAGCAGTTTCCCAAAGCATGGAAAGCACAAGTAAGTATGTATGATTGTCTTGAATATGTAGATGGAAGCGATACTCCTTGGACAAGACAAAAGATAAATATTGCAGTTCAGTCATGTAAAAATGATGCTGAAATTGCCAGAAGAATACATGGAAAATTTGTATTAGATACAGGACTACTTTACACAGGATTCAATAGAAGGCGTAACTTTAAACCATATCCAGTAAAGAAGAATGGGACCATATTTCATGGAGTTCCAAAGGGTTGGGATCTTTATTCAGCAGTAGATTATGGTTCAGGTGGTCAGTGCGGTCATTCATCGGCAGTTATATTCCTAGCTGTAAACAAAACATTTACTAAGATTAGGGCCATAAAGGTAAAACGATTTGATAGCTATGGAGATATGACAGCAGGGGATCTTTATAAAGAATATGTGAAGATGAGAAGAGAGATTGGGGTTGTACCTGTAAAGCAAGTATATGACGGAGCAGCAAAAGACTTCGGAACTATTGCTACTAGGTCTGGTGATTCATTTTTCAGAGCAAATAAAGACCATGAAGAAGGTGAATTGGCATTAAATTCTGCATTAAAGACAGGAATATTTGTCATATATGATGATGATGAAGATGAAGGTGATAAGTTGTGCAGGGAACTGGAAAGTCTTACTGTTGGATATAACAAAAAGACTACTACAGATGATCTAACTGATGTTGCTAGGTATGGAATTGTAGCTATACCTATAAATTGGCACGATGTTTTAGCAGGAAAAACAGAAAAAAAGGATAATAAATCAGGGGAAGTATATGACGACAGACCAGAAAACGGAAAATTCATGTCAAAAAAAGACGAAGAGACGAGCGACCTCCACTACCAAGACGAGTTCTCTTACTGGAACG
>JAYEIZ010000188.1:0-2498 GCA_034660355.1 Nanobdellota archaeon | reverse complement strand
TACAGCTGTTGAAGATAAATCAAAAGCTTATGGCAAAGATGTTGATTCAGTTATGTCAGCGACAATATAAAGCGCATTTCCTGTCTGTATAAAATCCTGGAAAAGCTCTGTATTTGCAGCAACAGGAGTTACATTAATAGAATTTAGAACAGGAGCAGTACTATCTAGCATGACATTAAGCGCAAACGGCTCATCCATATTGTTCCCTAAAGAATCCATAGTGTTAGTTTTTACAGACACAGCATGCAAACCCTCTTCAGCACCAGCAACTCCTTGAAGATGCCAGTAACAAAAACTTCCAGAGCAATTATCAGCCTTGACATTATTGCCTAACCTTATACTATCTGCATCAAGATAAACATCTGTAGAAATTCCAATTCCATCATCCCTTATTGTTGCTGTAAATGAATTCCCGCCAGTTCCTACATAATAAACATTATCAAAAAACCAATTAGTCTTTAGTTTAGTTACAACAGGCCCGTCTACATCCACGTTAAAGCTCTTTGTAAAAGTAGGGGTTGCATAGTTTAATGCATTGTCTGTTGCATTGATCCTGAACTGCGCATTCAATGGGTTTCCGCTTGTGTTAAAATGAACATTCAGATCCCATGAACATCTGTATTTATACTCAGGCAAGGACTCGTTTCCTGTTTTAGATATCTGATTGCAATCCCCAATCAGATAATCACTATACAGAGGATTGATAATGCTAAAATCTCCATTAACAGAATCCAATCCAGAACCTTTGTCAGATACATCAATATAAGCTTTAGCGCTAAATTCTTCATCAGGAATCCATCGGCTTATATTCTCCCCACCCATATTCTTCCCATCTAACCGTAAAATCTTAAAATTGCTGATTTGTGGAGGATTAAGGTCTTGCTTGACACTTGTCTCAACAGTTATCTCTCTTGTTGCATTATTGCCTAAAACATCTTCTGCTTGCATGATAATTTTCCTGGAAAACTCAGCATTATCCATATGCAATTGTATATTAGTCCATTCACAAATAACATCAGTAACAACACTGCTGCATATAGGAGCTGTAGATGTTAAGCCAGAATAATCAAGATTATAATCCTCTACTCCTGCCAAATCGCTTATATTAAGGATAACATCAGCCAATATTGTCTGGGGCCTGAAATATTCAACTGTTTTCCCAGACAAGTCTGTTATTGAAATAGAAGCAGAGGCATCAGGGCCTGTTTTGTCAACTATAAAAGTTGTATTTGCCATACTGCTCTGTCCTAACCTGTCATAAGCTTTTACATAAATAATAAACTTATCATCACTATAATCAGAAGCTACTATGGGGACACGGCCTGACTGGTAACATGAAGTTGAATTCATAAGTATTGTGGCTGCACCGCCTTCCAACCCATTTGGATATATTTCCAGCTTGTCAACACCAGAGCACTTTGTCTGGCTATTTTCAGGGTCATGCGCCTCATAGCTTAATGAGATATTTTCCCCCTTGCTAAGATGAGGGGAAACAGACAAAATAAGAGAAGGGGGCTTTGCATCACATTTTATAGGTAAGGTCTCAACATCCACAGGTGTTGTACTAAACTTATCTTCATACAACTCAATGTTAAAACTAGAAGAAGGGCATAATTCTATTTCACTTGTCGCGCTTCTTATTCCGGAAATCTTGCACAGATAATCAGTAGAATTGGATTTTGAAACACAACTGTCAAAATAAGTGTATAATCCCTCTTCATGCCTTATCTTCAATTGTTCAGGAGTTATATTTTTCCCATCCAATGAAACATCTGCTTCAACCATAAGGTCATATTGCTTGGTTACAAAATTTTCAGCACCAGCTTCCCCATATCCCCTCACACTATTTATATCAGCATACACACTGGAAATATAGATAGGCAGAGTTACAATTAAGCAAATCATGAACATTGCTATTGGTTGTAATTTTGTGTTTGCCATCTTAATAATATTAACTATCTTAACTAACAGTTGGTTCTAATTGAACTTTGTATAAAGAGGAATATCCCTCCACCTTTGCCATTTCTTCTAAATCATACGCATCAAGGATGTTATAAGCTGCATCAATATCAGGGCTGCTTAACGTGTAAAATATCAAATTCTCATAACTGTCAAGCATATCTCTTGTTAAAGTAACATTAGCTGTAAAGCCTCCTTCAACCATTGTTTCATCAAAGTCATAAGGCCCTATTGTAAAACATTCCTCATCCAACCCCAAAGATGTATCTTCACATTCTTCAACAGCCTTAAAAACCACACCACTTCTTTGTTTATAATCAGGAAATTCATAAAACAAATCAATTCTTAGCTTATATTCACCAGGGACTAATCCAGGATAAAGATTTATTGAAGTCTGGTTGCCATAGAATATCCCAACAATCATTAAGTCTTCTTCAGCTGGATGCTCTTTTATCTTTTCAAGAGTTATCACAGCATATTCATTATCTGATAAGTCTTCAGCCGCATTATTAAAGACCCATGTTTTCTCACCCTGTTTC
>JAYEIZ010000187.1:0-2503 GCA_034660355.1 Nanobdellota archaeon | reverse complement strand
TATTAATCTTACAGCTAATGTTATAGGGATTGATTGTATAATAGGTCCTAATCAAAATGCTGTATCATTTGGTGATATAACAATTGAAACAGGGGTAACAATTACTATAGAAGATAATTCTGAGTGGCTAATAATTTAAAAGGATAATAAATGGCAAGTTCAATAAGATTAAAAAACGATAGCTCAACTGAGTTTGAGATAGTGCACGAGGACGGAAGTTCTGCTAAACGCATAGCATCTGCAGATATGACAGTAGCAGTAGATACAATAGTAGACTTTCCCGTAATAGCATCAGATGGTGATGTAGTAATAGTTAGAGACTTAAATAGAGGTGGTACATTCATCTATGACTCTGCAGAAGTAGTTAATAGTAATGGTGGTACCAATTTTAGTGGATGGATTAGACAATACTCCGGTGCAGTTAATGTGGTATGGTTTGGTGCTAAAGAGGACGGAACTGACTCTAGTAATGCCATACAGTCGGCTATAGATTTGTATGAAGAGGTGTATATTAACGGGTCTTTTAGGATAGCCTCTCAAATTAACGTACCATCTAATAAGGTTATATTTGGTACAGATAGTACCACGTCTGAATTATACTGTACTGATGGATATATGACATCTTATGGAGGACAATCTTTATTAGTTCTTGACAGTGATGCCTCTAATATTGTTGTAAAAAACATAAAATTGAATGGTAATGTAGGTGCAATTGATTTATCTGTATACCCAAATGTGCCTGATACCTCTCCTACATTAACTTCAGCCGCAAACTTGATAGTACTGCAAAGTAATGAAAATATTAAAATTCACAGTTGTTCTTTTGTAAACTCAGTGACTACATCTATAAAAGAATATGGACTATTTAGTGTTGGTACAGCTGGTATATATATATCAGTTGAAGATTGTTTTTTTGATAATGTACTAGGAAACTGTATAGACGGTGAAATCAAAAATATAAGAGTTGTAAATAATAATGTAAATTTAATAGGTGATATAAGAGGTGCTTCTTCTGCAGGGTCTAAGGGAGGCTTAATTGTAGCAAAAACTGAATATGGCACAATAAGTGGTAATACTATTAGACAAACTACAGACTCTACCATATACGTGGTTGGAGAGGGTGCAGGGCACATATCTATTGTAGGAAATACAATTAGATATTCTGGTAAGGATGCAATAAAAGTTTTAGAGAGTGCTAGTGACTGCGTTATAATCGGTAATACAGTTATAGCGGCGGGCTCATCTTGTATAGGTATTTATGATAATGGAGTAACAGATTATGGAAATTCTATAATTAGCGATAATATTATAGGGTACACAATCACTCCAACCGATATATTAGACCCTTTAAATGAATATGCAGTGAAGACTATAGATGGCTGTAATAACCAATCAGCTTTATGGAATACTGTATATGATAGAACTGGTATAAGCTTATCAGCATCTAACTGTAAGGCCTTAGGTAATAAAATTACAAACGTGTTAGGACTAGCTATTGGATGTACTGAAGATCATTGTCAAATCCTAGGTAATTTTATAGAGAATTGTTCAGGCGTTGGTATAAGACAACAAAATATGGATTTTATTATATCTAACAATACTATTGTGAATGTTGGCACAAATACTATGAAAGCTCCTGATGCCACATATAAAGATGGTATTCAATTACGAACTTCAGCACAAAAAGGAATAGTGTCTAACAATAGAATAGATACTACTCAACAATATGGAATATACGCATTTAGTGATACACGTAAAGTAAATATAAATAGTAATAATATAAATGGATGTGTAAGTTATTCTATATATATTAACGGGGCAGGTGCTGTTGGTTCAGTTAAGTTTATGTCGTTGCAAAATAATATTATAGAGGGTACTTCTGGAACCAGAGCAATATATACTAGAGAAGTTGATAAGATAACAGTAACAGGAAACATTATTGATACTGCCTCAGATGGCATCAGAATAGACGCTGGTACTACATCTATAATATCTAATAATGCTATATACAACACAGCTGATGGTATTAGAGTTAGTGGTGTAAGTACAAGTACAGCGGTTACAGGAAATACAGCTGACACAGCCACAAGAGGAGTGGTAGTTGACAGTGGTTGTGCAAACGCTACGGTTCACGGGAATATTGGGCTAAATTGTACTACTTCAACCGTAACGTCTGGGTCCGTTAATACTATTCCCACAACTGTAAGTGACAATAACATATAAAGAAACTATTAAATAGTACCTTATATTTAATAAAGGATAAAAATGAACTATAATATAATATATACAAACAGCTTACCAGAAAGTGTTGGAGGCAGATGTGAATATTCTGCCATTCCAATATTTGGTAAGTGTACTATAAAAATAAGGACAAAATACAAAGATGATATAGGATTACTTAATCACGAATTAGAGCATTATAGACAATTCAGAAGCAATCCCTTACATGTACTAATGTATGAATACATAGACTCTTATAGGTACAAATGTGAGTTAAAAGCTT
>JAYEIZ010000186.1:0-2504 GCA_034660355.1 Nanobdellota archaeon | reverse complement strand
TTAATGTAAACCATGTAGAATCACCTCGTTTATACTAATTTTATAGACAAGGAACTATATAAATCTGTCTATCTCTCGTCGAGAAACCAAATTAAGAAATTAGTAATTGTAAGACAGCCTGTTCGGCACGTTATCAAGAATTTTGTGAATCCACATCAAAGCCTAAAGGGAAAAACACCTGCAGAAGAAGCAGAGATTAAATTGTATTTAGAAAGGGACAAGCTGCGAAGCTTAATCAAACATATCAGGAGATGCCATATCACGCGAAGATGACAATACCCTAAGCTATAAAAAGATTTATATAACTCGGCAAAACTTCTTACTATTATGAAAGTAGCAGTATACCATAACAACAATGACATAAGGATAGAGCAAAGACCTAAACCAGATATAAATGATGGAGAAATCCTTGTAGAAATGAAAGCCTCTGGCATATGCGGTACAGATGTTATGGAATGGTATAGGATAAAGAAAGCACCTAGAGTATTAGGTCACGAGATGGCAGGCGAGATTGTAGAATCTAAGTCAAATAAGTTCAAAATAGGACAAAGAGTCTTTGTATCACACCACGTACCTTGCAATCAATGTAAATTCTGTTTAGAAGGGAACCACACTGCTTGTGAAACTTTACATAAGGGCAACTATGATCCAGGAGGATTCTCAGAATTCATAAGAGTGCCTAAACTAAATGCAGATACTGGAACATATAATTTACCAGATAGCGTCTCATATGAAGAAGCAACAATGATAGAGCCCTTAGCTTGTTGTACAAGAGGTCAAAAAGTAATTGATGTGAGGGAAGGACATACTGTCTTAATCTTAGGTAGCGGTGTTTCAGGACTCTTAAATATCCAAGTTGCAAAGCTAAAAGGAGCAAAAGTGATAGTAACAGACATAGATGAAAATAGACTAAAAAAAGCAAAAGAATATGGTGCAGATGAAACAATAAACGCATCACAAGATTTTGATGTAAAAGCAGACAGGATTATAATTTGCACAGGAGCAAAACAAGCAGTAAAGCAAGCATTTAACTCAATGGATAAGAAAGCACAATTATTATTTTTCGCTATACCTCAAGAGAACATAGAACTTCCAATTGTAGATTTCTGGAGAAATGAATGGGCGATTAAATCAAGCTATGGCGCAGCACCTGATGATTTACAAGAAGCACTTGCATTAATCAGGCAGGAAAAAATAAATGTAAAGAGCATGATCACCCATAAAGTTACATTAGATAAGATACAACAAGGCTTTAAGATAGTTGCAGACGCAAAAGAAAGCCTAAAGGTTGTTGTTGAGCCTAATCAAGCCTCTTGATAGCAACAGCAGCCATATCATCATCAAAGAAACGAGTACTATCAGAATATTTCTTATCTGGATCAAAAAATATTCTACCAGTATATCTTTTAACATCTCCAAGAAGACCAGCTATCATCTTTCTTGAAGATTTACTTGCCCAGTTATCTGCACTACTTTCTAGCCGTTCCATACCAAATTGTTCATTTTCTAAATTAGTCGTTTCATACAACCCATCAGTATAGATTAGCAATGAATCTCCAGGTTTTAGAGAAACCTTTGTAGAAGGATACTCAGATAATCCTGTAAAGCGTTTTTGATATCCCATAAGATGTCCCCCTTCGTCCAATTCCATGTTAAATCCATCTTCTCCAAATAAGATTGGCTTAGGGTGGCCTGCATTAATATAATTAAGTTCATGCCTATCTAAGTCAAACCAACCATAAAACATACTTACATTGGTTATAACCCCACTCTCAGCAAATGTAGTATCATTATCAAATAAAACACTCTCTTCACTCAATTTATTCATAAACTCCAATCCATCCCCCCCATGCATTTTGAGTGCAGTATAAAGTGAATTAACAACCAATGCTGCGTGAACCCCTTTACCTTTGACATCTGCAATGACAAACCTTAATGTATTATTTTTTTGATCAAAATAATAAAAATCTCCTCCAACTGCCTGAGATTGTTTTAATATACCATAGATATCATAACCCTCTACTTCAGGAGGTTGTTTAGGTATTATACCCTGTTGTATTACGCGTGCTATTCTCAAGTCCTCTTCAAATCTCGAGTGAGATTCAATTAAGCTCCTTTGTTCTTCTAAATCTGATTCGGCCTCCCTCTCTTGTTCTTCTAATTTCTTAAGCGCAGTTGTTACTTTCTGAGCAAGTTTTCCCAAATATTCTCTTCCAGAATCATCAAAAGATTCATCAACATGTAATAATGCTAAGTATTCTGAATTAGTTCCAAAAGCAACATCAACAATATTATATTTCTTACCTTTTTCAGGAAGTCCTTGTTTTGCTATCTCCTCTAGTCTATTGCTTTTGTCAACTATACGTCCAAAATCGATACCTATAGTAAGTGACATAAATATTTAGACAAGTTTATATACTTCCTCTTCCATAATCTTTATAATGAGGTGATATCTAATGAGTTCTATGTCAAATATTCGATCTGCTTTACAGAGAGTAAAAGAC
>JAYEIZ010000185.1:0-2510 GCA_034660355.1 Nanobdellota archaeon | reverse complement strand
ATTCTAATATTTTATTTATTATTATTTTATTATTAATTTTTTTATTAATTATCTTTTTCAATGAAATTCCTTTTTTAATTAATGATTTTGGAATTGTATTATTGGTATTAATTCCAACACCCACTATTGTTTTTTTGTTATTACTATTTGTTAATATCCCACATATTTTTTTATTAGTGTAAATTAAATCATTCGGCCATTTTATAACACTCTTGATACCATATACATCCTTAATTGCTTTTTGAACAGAAATTGCAGCTACAAATGTAAAATATTGTATCTTTACATCATCTGCATCTAAAACAAGCGATAAATAAACTCCACCCTTACCTGAACTCCATCTTCTGCTAAATCTCCCTTTCCCAAAACGTTGTTCATCAGCTATAACAACAGAATTAATCTTAAACTCTTTAGCTTTTTCGTTAGTAGATAATAACCTCTTAAAATGATAAACCTTAAACATTTTCTTCAGAATTATTCATAAGCTCTTGCCTTCCAGCCATTGCCCATTTACTTTGCTTTTTCTCAATATTTCCATTATCTAAGTATTGCGAGACTGCAGTTGTTACAATCAGAATCTTCTCTTTTTTTGTCAATTTCTTAAGCGGCTTGTTTTGTTTTAATCTGCCCATAATATTGTAGTCTTCAATAAAATGAGTTGAAAGATCTCCTTTTGCAAACTCTTTACTTTCTAAGATAATTTTATGGAAAGGTATTGTTGTTTCGACACCTTCAATTATGAATTCTTCCAAAGCCCGTTTCATCCTTGAAATTGCTTCATCCCTATTAGCGCCCTTGCACATTAGTTTAACAATCAATGAATCATAATGTGGGCTTACAACATGTCCTGAATGTGCAGAACTACAAACCCTAATACCTGGGCCACCAGGTGGCAAATAATTCACTATTGTTCCTGTTTTAGGGCAAAAATTTTCAGAAGGACATTCTGCATTTATCCTACACTCAATAGCACTACCATCAATCTTTATATCGTCCTGCGTATGAGCTAATTTAGCCCCTGCAGCTATCTTTATCTGTTCTTTTAGGAGATCAACTCCAGTAACTAGCTCAGTTATACCATGCTCAACTTGAATACGGGTATTCATCTCCATAAAATAAAAATTTCCATCCTTATCAAGGAGAAATTCAACAGTTCCGGCTCCCCTATATTTAACTGATTTAGCTATCTTTACAGCTGCTTCACCCATAACATTTCTTAATTTCTTATCTAAAGCAGGAGAAGGCGCTTCCTCAACAAGTTTCTGATGTCTTCTTTGAATGCTGCACTCTCTTTCTCCTAGATGAATGGCATTTTCGTAATTGTCCACTAATATTTGAAATTCTATATGTCTCGGTGATTCCATATACTTTTCCATGTATAATGATTTATCAGCAAAAGCAGATTCTGCCTCTGATTGTGCACTTTTGAAAGATGAAGAAAATTCTTTTTCATCTTTTATAATTCTCATGCCTTTTCCACCACCACCAGAAACAGCTTTTATTATCACAGGATACCTTATTTCCTTGGCTGCTTCGATACCCTCTTCCTCATTCTTTAAAGACTTTGTTCCTACAATTAACGGTATCCCTAATTTTATTATAGTCTGTCTAGCAATATCCTTATTTCCCATGGCAATTATTGATTTATAAGATGGCCCAATAAACTTAATCTTGTTTTTTTCACATAATTTAGCAAAATCGCTATTTTCAGCCAAAAACCCATAACCAGGATGTATTGCATCAACTTTAGCTTTTTTAGCTATCTTAATTATCTTTTCAATATCTAAATAATCTTTTGCGTTATTCCCTATACAATATGTTTTATCTGCAAATTTGACAGCTAGTGCATCCTTATCTTGTTTTGTATATATTATTGCGGTTTCAATACCTAATTCTCTACAGGCCCTTATAATTCTCAAAGAGATTTCTCCTCTGTTCGCTATTAACACTCTCTTGAAGAGTTTTTCTTTACTAACCTTAGTATATTCCTTTTCATCTTCAACACCACTTAATCCTTTTGTAAGCATATCTAAGAATGATTTTGATGACCTCTCTTCTATTATTTTATTTATTTTCTTCTCATCAAGATTAGGCAGTTTCTTAGCAAGGTTTTTTGCAATCACATCACCAAAACTACCAATATCTGGGCTATGCAAAAGCTTTTCATCCTTTTCTAAAGTCACTAAATGGGATTTTATGACTTTCTCTATCTCTTCATAAACATAAGGCATTTTATTATGGGTTTCTTTAGCTAAGCTTCTTATCAGCCTGTATGTTTTCTCTACAGGTATCAATAGATTACTCACAGCTTTTGCTATCTTTTTTTGGTTATTAACCATGTATCTTCAGAATATTCTCGTATTTAAAAAACTTATGTATACTTTGAGCTGTTGCATAACTCCCCCATAAATTCCCATTTTGCCAGTGATTAGGCTTCAACATAAGCCATCATCCTTTCATAGAGTATAAATTTCCTTCTCGCTTCTTCAATCATGTTCTTTTTCTTTGTA
>JAYEIZ010000184.1:0-2511 GCA_034660355.1 Nanobdellota archaeon | reverse complement strand
TTTTATTTTGGAGCAAAAGAGCTGTTATGGAGTGCAAGGGAAAAACCAAAGATAAGATAGTTGAAATAAGACAAAATGTTAAGAGTTCTTATGAAAAAAGAATGGAGTAAGACAAGAATGGAAATAATAAACAAAAAAATAAACGATTTAATACCATATATTAACAATACTCGCACTCACTCTGACGAGCAGGTGCAACAAATAGCATCAAGCATAAAAGAGTTCGGTTTTACTAATCCGTGCTTAATAGATGAAAAAGGTGGCTTAATTGCAGGTCATGGTCGTATTATGGCTGCGAAACTACTACAACTCAATGAAATACCCACGATAACATTAAAAGGGCTTACAGAGGCTCAGATAAAAGCTTATATAATAGCTGATAATAAACTTGCTTTAAATGCTGGTTGGGATGAAGAGCTTTTAAAAGTAGAAATCGAAGCACTACAGGAGATGAACTTCAACATAGACTTACTTGGTTTTGATATGGATGAGTTAGATGATTTAGGCATAGACTTTGATGATAACCTTGATTTAGATGAAGACAAAGCCGATGAAGTTCCAGAGCTTGAAGAAAAACCTTGTATTAAGAGAGGGGATTTGATAGAACTTGGAATAAACTTTCAACATAGGGTGCTTTGTGGAGACTCAACGAGTGAAGAGGATGTTGCTAGGTTGATGGATGGAAAGAAAGCTGATATGGTGTTTACTGACCCACCTTATGGAATGTTCTTAGATGCAGACTATTCAAACATGGAGTCTAAATTCAAAGGAAGTAGTGGCGGAACTAAGTATGATAATATCAAAGGAGACCATGAAGATTTTAAACCAGAACTTATCGAAACGGTATTTAAAAACTTTGGATATTGCAATGAGATATTTTTATGGGGTGCTGATTATTACTCAGAAAATCTAATAGAAAAAAATAAAGGCTCTTGGATAGTATGGGATAAAAGAGGGGATGTGTCTGCTGACAAAATGTTTGGAAGTGCATTTGAGTTATGCTGGAGTAAAGCAAGACATAAAAGAATGTTGGCTCGTGTTAAGTGGGCAGGAATTTTTGGAATGGAAAAAGAGCATGATAAAAAAAGACAACATCCAACCCAAAAGCCAGTTGAATTAATAGACTGGTTTTTTGATTATTTTAGTTTAAAAGACAAAAAAATAGTTGTTGATTTATATGGAGGTAGCGGGAGCACTCTTCTATCAGCAGAGAATTACGATAAGTTTTGTTGTTTAATGGAACTTGACGAAAAATATGCTCAAGTAATAATCCAACGATACTGCGACTACACTTCAATCGACACCATAAAGATAAACGGGAAAGAAGTGTCTTGGAGTCAATACAAAGAGGATAACACTAAGTAATGGCAAGATATGACTGGGAAGCAATAGAAATAGCATACAAAAAAGGCATAGATATAGATGTAATATCTAAAAAATATGGTGTTGTTAGAAAGACTTTGCAGAATAAAATCTACTCAAAAAAGTGGGAAGTAAACACAGCAGAACTGGGCAACATAAACCACGACATAGAGGCACTCGGGCATAGTTTGGGCAAATTAAATGGGCATACCCAAAACGACCCCATTTTAGAGAGTATTGTTGTTGAAAGAATAAGCACCATTGAAGAAGATAACGGGCTAATATTGAACAATAGAAAGTTATCAAAAATGCTACAAGGTGTGATAGTAGCTGAAAGAAAAAACATAGACCTTTCAAACATAAAAGCAGTAAGTGGAACACTAAAAGACATAGAGAGCATCGCAAACCCACAAGCAAGTAGGTTAGAGATAAGTAATAATAATGTTCAGCAAAGCACAACAGAGATAGAAGTGACAAAGATTGAAAGTTAATCTTAAACTTCTCCCTGCTCAATATGACTTTGTGTTTGACCACAGTCCGTTCCCTGCGCTTGTTGGAGGCTTGGGAAGCGGAAAAAGTGAGGGAGGCATAGATAGACTTCTATTAAAACTTATTAATGATAGAGGAGCTAATGGAGCATATTATATGCCAACTTATGACTTATTAAGACTTAGAGCGATAAGTGGTTTTGAAGAGACTCTGACAAGATTAAATATTCCCTACAAATTAAACAAATCAGAAAGTATTATGTACTTAGAAAATCATGGGTTTATTATTTTTAGAAGTTATGATCGTCCTGAGAGAATAGTAGCCTATGAAACAGCTCATTCAATAGTTGATGAAATAGACACTCTCCCAATAGATAAAGCCTCTTATGTATGGAGAAAGATAACAGAGCGAAACCGTCAAAAAATAAACGGAATTAATACAATAGGTATTGTCACAACACCTGATAATGGAGTGAATGGCTTTGTTTATGATAAATGGGTGAAGAAGAAGCAAGAAGGATACTCACTAATTAAAGCCTCAACATACGATAACCCTTTTCTCCCTGATGAGTATGTGCAAAACATTCTTAACAACTACGACCCAATAATGGCAGATTTATATCTAAGAGGCGAGTTTGTATCATTAAATGCAAATAAAGTT
>JAYEIZ010000183.1:0-2513 GCA_034660355.1 Nanobdellota archaeon | reverse complement strand
TCCACTTTAAAGGCTTTACGCTCTTTATCTGCATCTCTTAATATTAAAAGCATATTTTCGTAAAACTTATCCATTATTGACCTTTTGCGATTGAAGTTGCATTTTTAACTGTTGTAAAAAAGTTGTAGCCCTCTGCTATAAATGGCTTCCAAGTTGATGAGTTCATACCTACTATGATACCACATAAGAATATTAAAGCCATTACTATTAAATTGAATTTATCAACTTTGTGCTTGATCTCTTTAGTATCTATCCACATTAAGTGAAGTAGTTTCATTTGAGGATTATCGTCAAAAGGTTCTTTGTCCATTAAAACATAACACCATCTAAAACTGCTTGAAATTCTGCATCTGTTGGTGCTACTGTCATTGTATCTTGGTAAGCTCTAACTGCTTCCCAAATTTGAACACTCCATAACCATACTTGCAAACAAAAAGCTTTGTGAGTGTAAGTATCAAGTCTTGAATACGATTCACAGTTATGTACATTTGCAAACTTTGTACCGTTTGCTTCGTTATATTGGTTTACTTTTGCTTGTATGTGGGCTTCTGTTTTTGATGTGAATTTTGCTATTGTTGCTATTGCTTCATCATTAGCTATTTCAACTGTATCTGGTATATATATTCCATTTACTTTAGTATCAAGATACTTACTATATCTAGTACCATCTGGTTGTAGTTCGTACTCTTCGAAGTATGTAGTCTTATTCTCTAAGTCTATTACTAATTCTTGATTTGGTTGTTTTGTTGTGAAGAAAGCTTTAGCTTCCTCACTGTCTACTGGTATTGTGAACTCGTTTTGCACTAGAGTTCTTTTTTGTTTGTTTAAATCTAAATATAACACTTTATTCTCCTTTTAATCTATACTAAATAATTTATCTGAAAACAATTTCGACAGTTCAGCTATATGATAAGCAACTGTCATAGTTGACGTAGTAGTGTTGCTTATTGTTAGTATACAATCATAACCAACTGTATCAACACTATAAGTCGTATTGACAGTCCCTATGTCCCTGCTCTTAATTACATCAGCATAACTTTCTGCCCAATTATTAGTAAGTAATAATTTCATCGACCTAACATCCCCTGCATTATGGGTAGATATAAAAGATACTATAGTGCTTATATTCCTACCAAGATTAACACTAATACTACCATTTGCTGGGACACCTATTTTCTTCTGGGTAAATACCAACTCCCCGTTAGCATACTTAACATAACTACCATTATCTGTACTACCTACAATACTACCATCACTATATAACTTAGCTGTTGGATTAGCTCCTATAGCATCTAAGTCTATATAGTTATCGTCTACAACATAGACATCTGCCATACTATATAGATACCCACTTTTTAGCGATGCACCACTCACTCCTGCAGTTCCAGTTGGTTCAGCACTTGCAGTAAATGTTATCGTATCTGTATCCACTACTGAAACCACTTGAAATCTTCCTCTTGGAGTGTTGGTATCAGAAGTCAATCCACTTATGTTTATAAATTGTCCTACAACTACATTATGTGCTGTAGCTGTATTAATTGTAATTGTAGTTGTAGCATAAGACCAACTAGAAACAGATATGCTTTGTCCTATTGTCAAATCACCTACTTTTGTTTGGGCTGTGCTTGTATTATTTATTTTTTCATCTAGTGTTGTAGGTAAATCAACTATTGAACCTATAGTATTAATTGGACTCCAGTTTGTTGGTGGTGTTGCTGTGTTTAAATCAACGTCATTGATATATTTTATACCATTATACATTACGCTACTAACTAAGGGATACCCACTTCCACCATCATACCCTGCACTCCAAATACCCTTATAATTTACTGCACCGTTTACAAAATCTTTGTTTGTAGCGACTTCTACTCTGTCATCTTCTACATTTTGTTCACTTAGATTGATTGCTTCTTGTGTTGCATTTGCTTCAATAGCCCATTGGTTAATTTCAGGTTGAAGAGAATCCACCCCAGTTAGAAAAGCATCACCTCTTGCAGCAAAATTAGATGGGTCTGTTGAAGTTGGTGGTAAAGGTAAATCTGTAATAACTTGATTTATAGCCATATTAAGCCTTTTTTGTTTTCATTATACATTAAGGCTTAAATTTTCTTGGTACTAAATCAGGTTAGTGATTCTAGCTGAATATTTAGTACTGATTTAGTTGGTAGATTTAAAAGTACATCATAACTCGTATAATATCCGAAAATCTTAAGCGTTGAAAAATCATCTGCCCCATTAAAGATTATCGGTGTAGCTCTAAGACTATCCAGCCTTTCAACAACATTATCGACAAAAGATGTATCAACTTCCACAGTAAGGTCATTTGTTCTGCTAAATTTTCCCTCTTCTATGTAATACTCTCCTGCTTCACTAACTAGCTTTTTTGAATAATCTACCATTGATATTCTAGCACCGTAAGATGTAGCACCTAGACTTTCACTTCTGCCAGCCCCAATCAAACCTAAGCCAATATTTGACCCATTTATCACTACATCATAAACCATATTTGAACC
>JAYEIZ010000182.1:0-2513 GCA_034660355.1 Nanobdellota archaeon | reverse complement strand
TTGAAGGCAAGGAATATAATTCTGAAGTTAAGAAATGTTTAAGGATATGGCCGCAGGATAATGATAGTGAAGGTTTTTTTGTAGCGAAGATACGAAAAGTTTAATCTCTGTTTCTGAGCAAAAGTTTTGGAAACTCATAGAATTTCCAATCTCATAAAAATCCTTTAGATTTTTAGGATACAAAAAATTGCAAAGCAATTTTTCAGTACGTTTGAAAATCTTGGATTTTCAAAAGGTTTAAATATAGTTCAGCGACTTCTTCAGAGTACCAGGCATTTTGCGAGGGTAATCATTAAGACCTTTTAATGTTCCTCAGAGCGAAGCCTGGTCAAACGCGCAGGACTTAAGAAGACACTTAGGGTTGTACCTTAAGGCATCCTGTCACTTAGTGTGTCCGAGGGTTCGAATCCCTCCCCTCGCATTTTTTTCTTTTCAACATTCTAAAATAGTAAATTATATATAATAGTTTAATTAAGAATAATATAAAATGTTAGATAAGTCAAATATGTTAGAGGTTATTGATAGTTTTCCTGAGCAATGTAAGGATGCGCTGACATTACCAAAAGGGATAACTGTTAAAGGTGAGATCACTTCTATAGTTGTTTGTGGGATGGGGGGAAGCGCTATTGGAGGAGATTTATTAAAGATATATGCAAGTGATACTAAGCTCCCTGTTTTTGTTGTCAGAGACTATAAGGTTCCTAATTTTGTTGACGAGTATACCCTAGTTTTTGTTGTTTCTTATTCAGGCAATACAGAAGAAACATTAGCTGCTTTTCATGATGCTAAATCAAAAGGGGCCAATATTGTTGCAATAACTTCAGGTGGGAAGCTTGCTCAAGAATGTGAAAGGGTGATTAAGATTCCTTCGGGGCTGCAACCAAGAGCTTCAGTAGGGTATTTGTTTTTTCCTATGTTAGGAACATTGTATAATTCTAATTTAGTTGATGTTAAGAATGATGATCTAAATGAGATGCTTATTTTGTTAAAGGATAATGCAAAGATAAAGGAACAGGCAGAGGAGTTAGCTAGGAAAATAGAAGGTAAAGCGCCAGTAATTTATTCTTCTGAGCAACTTAATGCTGCTGCATATAGATGGCAGACGCAGATAAATGAGAATGCTAAGTATCCTGCCTTCCATTCTGCTTTTTCTGAGATGAATCATAATGAGATAAATGCTTTTAGAGGTATGGATAGAAGCAGGTTTATTGCTATCTTGTTAAGGGATGAGAAGGATGATGCAAGGATTCGGAAAAGGATGGATGTTTGCAAAGAGATAATGGAAAAGAATGTTGCTGTTGAGGAAGTTCATGTTAAGGGCAATTCTTTACTTGCAAGGATGTTCTCAACTATGTATTTGGGTGACTATACTTCTTATTATTTAGCACTTAGGGAGAGAGTAGACCCTTCGCCAGTAGAAGTAATTGAGTGGCTGAAGAAGCAGTTGGCTTAGATTTATTACACAAACCTTTTATATTTCTCTAGATTGCTTGTTTTGGGGAGAAATGCTATTAAAATCTTTAAGGTTAAGAAATATAAGGAGTTATGAAAGCCAGGAAATTAATTTCTCTACTGGCTCTACTTTATTAGCCGGTGATATTGGTGTGGGGAAGTCTTCAATTCTCCTTGCGATAGAGTTTGCTTTGTTTGGCACAAGACGGAAACATCTTTCTGCTTCTTCATTGTTAAGACATGGAAAGAAAGAAGGTGATGTGGAGTTAAAGTTTTCTTTAGATGGTAAGGAGATAGTAGTAAAGAGGAAACTGAAAAGAGGAAAAGATGATATTAAACAGGAAGCAGGCTATATCATAACAAATGGTTTAAAGAAGGAAGGAACGCATATAGAGTTAAAGACAGATATTCTTAAGCTATTAGGTTACCCTCAAGATTTGGTCTCTAAAAGCAGGGATTTAGTTTATAGGTACACTGTTTATACTCCTCAAGAGCAGATGAAACAAATTATATTAGAGGATAAGGATATAAGGCTGGATACTTTGAGGAAAGTATTTAATATTGATAAGTATAAGAGGATTAAGGAGAATTCTCAGATCTATACAAGGGCTTTGAAAGAGAAGAGGAAGAACTATGAAGGGCAGATAGTGGACTTAGAGGAAAAAAAGAAATTGAAGAAAGAAAGAGAAAGTGAGGTAGGGGAGTTTAGCTCTAAGTTAGATGAGTTATTGCCAAAAGTAGAGTTATTAAAAACAGAGGTTAAAGAAAAGAAGGAACTTATTGACAAGAAAGAGAAAGATGTTAATAAGTTTAATAGGTTAAGCAAAGAGCTAGAGATTGAAGAATTGAAATTAAATAATAATCTAGAAAACAGAGTAGCCCAAGAAGTTGAAAAAAATAGGATTCAAGATCAACATATGCTTCAGCAGTCGCGCCTGGCACAGATGGGCGAGATGGTGAGTATGATCGCCCATCAGTGGCGTCAGCCGCTTAATGCGCTCAGTGCATCGGCGATCAGCCTCTCTCTGCTTTCAAGTATGGATAAACTTGATACGAAAAAA
>JAYEIZ010000181.1:0-2517 GCA_034660355.1 Nanobdellota archaeon | reverse complement strand
TGCAGCGGATCACCACAATAAGCACATCTACTGTGAAACTTATCAAACACCTTTTGTCTATCAGTCTTTTTCATTTCTGTTCTTCCTTTATTGTTTCGGTTATCGTTCTGTTTCTTATGTATTGCGTAAACCTTCGGGTACTAGCTAGTTAGCAACCATTTAGCCAACGCTCACATACTTTTATCATTGTCGCTTGGTTGCTTTTAGGTAAATCTTTAAATTCAACTTTGCATTTATCTTGTGTTTGCCACCCTTCCGCTTTTGCAATTTCTTCATAGTTATTATGAAACCATTCTGCCATTTGCTCAGGAGAAAAACGGTTGCTAACATCGGCTATACGTAATGTCTTAGTATCGTGGTCTTGTTTGGCTTCTGTGGTGGTTTGTCGTTCGCTTAATAAATCATTAACAGCCTCTAAGAAACATTCATAACTCATTACAGGAATATCCTCTATTCCTTCATCGCCTACATCATATGTCAGGTCAGTATGTCTATTAAAAATTTCTTTTATATTACTTTCATTCATCGCTCACTTATTTTAGTGGTTATTAATTAATCCTGTGGTAGTTTGTCGGCACTACGCATAGCCGAGTAACGTTATGTGGCATTAAAATGGTAGGTTATCGTCCAATATCCAATTAACTATATTTATCTCCCTTTGTAGGGGTTTCATTTCTCTTTCTATCTTTTCTTTTAAGTCAGAGCCTTTATATAATGTGGTCATAAATTCACGAAGGTATTTTTCTTGTGTTTCTAATTCCTTTAGTTTTTCTCTAATCTGAACTTCTGTTTTTAATTTACTCATAATCTTGTATATATTATATTATTTCCATCTGGGGTTACATCAGTAAAATTAGAACACTTTTCTGGAGCATGATATTCTTTGATAGCAGTACATGCTTCAGTATAACAAGAGGTGTTCATTACAAGAGCATTATAAGGCAAGCTAAAGCCTGGTGTAAAATGACAATCATATGTTATCACAAATGTTTTGTTATGTGTGTCTTTCATTTTGTATTGATATAAAGTTCATGAGCAATTTTCTTTAATTCACTTTCTGATAATCCTATAAGTCTCATGAATACATCATCTAACCCATAGGTCATACTAACAGCACATTTTTGCATGATAGCTGTGATTAACTGTTTCTTATCCATTTGAATATAGTGTTTTCCCATCACTCATTATTTCAAAAGTAGAATTTCCTTTGTTGTCATCAAGGGTCATCGCTTCTTCAGATCCATATAATATTACAGAAGGAAATTCTTCTTCTGGGTAAGCATCAGTCATTTGATGATAATCTTCAAATTCACCACTTTTAAATTTAGCAAGGATTTCTTCCTCTAGTTCTTCAGGGATACCTATTCGTTCCCAAATTGTTATTTTAAAATCGATATTCATTTTATAAACATTTTAGTGATTTTCTTTACAGAGTCCAGGAAGTGATCTCCTTCCCATTCACCTCTACCTATCTCATATTCATCTTGAGTACTTGTCTTATGACCGGTAGATACTATTCTCCATACTTTAGGATTAGATGATATACGAACAGCATAATCAGGATAGTGATCTAGTTTAGTAAAGTCAACACTTAAATCTACTATCTCATCTATGCTTTGAATACCATCGAAGATACAGAAGACATCTCTACCTACTGATAGGAGCCATTCTGTAGCCTCAGATGGCTTAACTCCTTTGTCGAGGTATATTCCTCCAATCACACCTTCCATGCTCTTAAAAGGCTTATTTGAAGCCTTAGAAGGGATATCGAATAAAGTAAGTTGATTATTCATTTGTTCCATTGTTTAACAAATATCTAATGCATGTTTACGTCCAGTCTCATAAGCATCATTAATACATGCCATACAGACAGTAATAGCATTCTCTCGTGAATATTTTGGAAAAGTATCATCCATGCGTTCTAATAAATCAACTACTTTCTCTGCTTGTTCACGCAGATCAAATAGAGGGTCTCTTTCAGAAGTCTTTGCTTCTTGTTTAGTGTCTTTATCTTCACTCTTGTCTTTTTTCATATCAATATTTGTTTTTAAAGTGTCGAGAGAATCATCAAAAAAAGCATAAACAACTTCTACAAATTGATCTTTGTCTAATGCTACACCTAGATATAAGTAAGCATCAACATCATATCCTTTGTCTAGTTCTATATTATGAACAAATACTCCTATCTCTCCTTTCATTACATAGAAATCATGCCCAGGGAGAGTTATTCTCCACTGGACATTGTTATTGAAATCGTGATTCATGATCTTAATCAATCAGATTAAGAAGAGTCTCTAAGTTATTTCCGATATTATCAATGGATTTTCCCATTTGATCAGAAGTACTGTTGAATAATCTTATGATAGAAAGAGGAGACTTTTCCAATGAAGGAGGATCTTTTGGTGCTCCACTAGTAATGATACCTTCTGTTCTATTGAACTTACTAAGTAATTGTTCACTTAGGTTTGCTAAGGAATCAATTTCATCTGCTCTGTTTTGTAATCTCTCATGAGAATT
>JAYEIZ010000180.1:0-2528 GCA_034660355.1 Nanobdellota archaeon | reverse complement strand
TGTTCAGAACTATAGGATTTAGTAGGGTTTACTCCCTTTAAGAGGCTTAGTGCGATAACTACATTACCATAGTTAAAGTGTTTTCTATTGTCCCACCTCTCGTGAGTAATTTACTTTACAGGGCCTATTCACGGTGTCTATAGCACCTAATAGTTCTCCGTCTCGTATAACTATAGACAGTCCGGAGCAGTATACCTACGGATTTCTACACCTATAAAATGCTGTTTAATCCGTTTCTAGTAACTGTTATTCCACACATAAATGACCGAATTGAACGGTGCCAGTTACTGCCATTAATCCTCATTGTTAAGTTACTTGTAGGCTAGGATGGAGTTGCCTTTACTATTGGTTATTGTAAATGTATTATGTAATACTATGCCCAGTATAATTACTACCACCATAATCCCGATTGTAATTTAGCTAATAATTTAAATGAATTATCTAATTGCTCTCTATGTTCTTTCTTAAATTCGTTATACCTTGTAGTACAGTATAATTCAAACCCTTTTAGCATTTCTTCTACTTCATTATGGAATTCATCTGCTTCTGTGGTTTCTCTACTTATCTCTAAAAATCTTCTTAGTCTTGGAGTTAGCCAATGTATAAGGCAGTGGTCTAGAGACCAAGTTACAGAATCATCAAATCCTCGTTTATCGTAATCTTGTTTATACTTGACTACTCTACTATCATCTTGTGACAGTAGTCCGTCATAACTGGGATGAGCTGTAAAATGCATGTTAAGTCCTTATTTGACTATAAGGTCAAGATACTTACTAGGTGTGACTTCTTTCATAGCTTGTGCTAACCATCGAATTTGGAAGTACGCTGAGCCAGAATCACGTAATTGAAAATAGTTTTTAAGGGATCGAAGGTTAAATGTAACAACCATATCGACCTTCCAATTATCAGTAACACACCATTTTAGAGGGTCGCCTACGTTTCTCTTAGCTTTGCAATCTTGTAATGCATAGAATAATTCAGTAGGGGATTCAAACTTATCTCGATTAGCGTATACCTCCTGTGCAGATTTACTCATTGTTAGCGTAGTAAATTCATCTGAACCAATAGTAACTAATTGGTGATGGAGTTTATCATATAACGCATTAATTTCTGTTGTTTCTGCTAATCCTTGTACTATGAACATGTCCATAGATTGAATTAGTTGGTGAAAAGTGCGTTTAGTATGTTCATATGGAGCTATACTACATACATTAAATGCGTGTAAGATATCCTGCATTGTATAGCGGGTACTTCTTACACTGATGGCTTGTATACGATGACGAGCATGTTCTTGGAGTACACCCCTACTAGTACCTTTAATAAGGTAAGTAAGGTTGGCATGTTCAAGAATTGAATGGTGAAAGTGAGTCCAAGCTAGTTTGTCAAGGAGGTCGGAATGGTTTGTTTTATTTAGTATAGGGGTCCACGATTTAATTTCTTCAGGATATGATTGCCCTTCTGTTACTGCGATGTTAAGCATAGGAATGGCTTCATTATTACTAGAGTCAAAGCTGTCGTAACAGGTACGTGCTGCATACTCTGCTGTACCAATACCAGTTTCCTGTAATAGTATTACGGTTGGTTTGCTGTAGGTGATACCTGCTATAGTTTCTTTATTCATTATTTATCCTTTTATTCTGGAAGAGGTTGTTGTAGTTCTAATAGTGTCAGAAGCCACATCAATTGCGCTATTAAATGCAGAAATTAATTTATCAAACTTGTCTGAGTATAACGACTCGAATGACTTTTCAGACGCAGTTCGTAATATACTGTCTGCTTCAGATGCTGTCATTTGCAGTTTGTATACTTCGTATATGTTTAAACCATTTACTATAATATCGTATTGGCTCTTACTAAGTGTATAGGTTTTGTCGTTATACTCTAGTGAATCTGGACTTAGTTGTGTTATCTTAGAGTAGTACATAGGCATAGTTCCCGACATAAAATGGATTATATCGATTTGCTCATCAGTTGTTAGTTCATTAAATGGTTTCATTCTAGTTCCTTTAATTGAGTGGTTGTGTTTTAGGGATACCAAATAGTAATATACATCCTACGCCTTCATAGAGGATTGCTGTTTCTGGTGTGTATGTATAAGAAATATCTAGTAAGTGTTGGCCTTTTGCTAGCATTTCATTTATTAGCTCATTACTGTTTTTTGCCATGTTTCCTAATGTTTCATTCCTACATGTATGTAATGTAACAGACGAGTATTTAGATGGATCAATTATCATGTTAACTCCAGTTCTTGGTTTGGTGCTGATTTACCTATAACCTGTATATAGCTATAGTAGGCTTTGGTATCTGAGGCAATACTAGGCCAATAATCTTGTGGTAATAGTTGATACCCTAGTAATAACGCAGTATTAATACTTGATATTAACTCGTAATGGTCATTGCCATTAAAAGTTGCTTTGAAAGCTAGTTCAGAAGTAGCGTCTGACGATGTCTTCTTAATAGATTGGTATTGTTGAGTCAATGCAGATAGTGTAACAGTGGAGTGTGGGTTTATTATATCTGTCATAGTT
>JAYEIZ010000179.1:0-2535 GCA_034660355.1 Nanobdellota archaeon | reverse complement strand
TTTCTAAAATCCACTCCAATCTCTTGATTTTGTAAATGGAAAGATTTAAATACCTGTATACAAATTAGTATATTAATTTAGTATATTTACTTAAAGGTATACTAGATTAGTAAAGTTACCCGTAGAGTGTTATCCGGCGAAATAGTAGAGGCAAACGAAAAAATGGATCAAAGCGTGTTTGAAGGGTTTATCGGTAAGGAGGTCAAGGCCCCTTATAGAGATGGGAGTCAATTCAAAATAGCAAGAGGCGTTTTGGATTCAATCAGCAATGGGTTTATCAGGATTAGTGGAAAGCTGGGTACCATAATAATAAACGAAAAGAATATCGAAAAAATGTCCAGAGTTAGTGTCAGAGGAGCTAGTAGAGAAAATGGAGAGAGCAGAGCTAGCTAATTCTGGTGTATCACGATTATGAACTATAAGAGTTCGTAATATGTTATCACAACATTGTAAACTAGATAAGAACAGATAAAAACGAGGTGTTTTAGATGAGAGAGCTGTTCAAGGCAATCGTAATACTGGTAAGTATAATAATAACAATCATAGGTAGTGTGTATGCTGTAGCGCCAGATCCAACAGGTGTTGAGAATATAACTGAAGTATCATCTTCATCACAGAATGCGAGTGCTTATTCTCCACCTCTTGTTGCTGCAGAGGCTAATAATATTACATCACTGAATATAGTTGGTACATCACAAACACAGACCTGGCAAGGCTATTATGGTAATATCAGCGGTACAATAATATTAGAAGATGCTAGTAACTGGACTTTATACAGTTGGGTTGCTTTACATCCTCAGGGGGAAATCTATGCTGCTAATAAAAGCAGTGTTACATGGTCTCAGATTAAATGCGTGAATTATACTGGTGTTCCTAATGGAGGAAATGACGGAGTAAATTTATCTGTATTAGAAGATATGTTTGGGCTTGCTAGTAATGATGAAGATGGAGTTAATGAGACATTCAGTTTTAATGGTACAGTAGAAGGAGGTTCAGTAAATCACACAGGTTTCTATGTAGGTCAATACCCCATAGCAGGAGGAAGCTGCCCTGCTACAGACACGTATGAGAATGATGCTGCTGCAGGAACCAACTTCCAAGAGGTTCTTCTTACAGACAATGAAAGTATAATATTTACAACAATAATTGAAAATGATCAAAACAGTTCTATTACTGGAGTAACTGGCTTTAACAATAGGATGTGGGACTTCCAGATATTAGTTGGCGATAATGGCCATAATGGGGATAATGCAGCAACTAGCTATTACTTTTTTGTTGAACTAGAGTAGGAGATAAAATGAGAACCAGAACAGAAAACTGTTTTAGGATGAAAGGGGCATTTAAGCTAGTTTTGATATTATTATCTATATGCATATTAGTAATTAGTTATGTTTATGCAGAAAAGCCAGATCCAGTAGGTCCAACTAGCATAACAAGGGGAGCAGACCAAAAGTTTGATCCTTCACAATGGGCACCTTCCCAGGTAAATTCTAAAGCAGGTAATTTGACTGAGTTAAGCCTGAATGTTACAGCACCTACAATGACCTGGCAGGGTTATTATGGTAATGTTACTGGTACAATAACATTAGATGATGCAAACAACTGGACAATGTACAGTTGGGTTTCTAGTGATCCTCAGGGTGAGATATATGCTTCTAATGGTAGTATTGTTACATGGTCTAAGATTATGTGTTTTAACTACACTACTGATGGGCCAGATAGTACTCTTTTTAGTGCAAATCTAACAACTATAGAGACTATGTTTGGGCTTCAAGCCAGTGATGAAGATGGTGTTAATGAAACTTTTGATGTTAGGGGATTATTGAGTGATGGCTCTACCCCTCATCCAGTTGTATATGTTGGAGAGTATACTATAGATTCAGGTTCTTGTCCTGTGACAGATACATATCAGAATGATTCAGACTATGGAACTGACTTTATTGAATTATTGTTGACAGATAATACTAGTGTAATATTTACTACTATAATTGAGAATAGGATAGAGGGTTCTAGTGGAGGAATACAGGGTTATAACAATCAAACTAATGATTTCCAGATGATAGTCGGTGATAACGGCCATGATGGGGATAATACAGTGACGAACTATTACTTTTTTGTTGAGTTAGAATAAGATGGTTTAAATGAGAATAAACAAAAAAAATAAAATAGGTGCAAGTAAGATTTGGATGGTAATAGCTTGCGTTCTAATCATTTTTATTAGTTATGTATATGCTGCTCCTAGTGGTGTAGGCACAGTTACCCCTATAAGCAATAGCACAAAGATTACTGGTGGTGCGGGAACAATAATCAATTCTACTGGGAATGATACTGTATATGCCAACAAAGCAGGAGGATTCATATATACAGTAAATCTTGATGGTGAAGCACAAAACAGCAGATGGAAAGCTTATGTTGGAAATATTACAAGCACATTTGTCTTAGATGATAGTGATGGCTATACAATATTTGATTGGTCTCTTACAACTGCTATAAGCGGCGAGGTGTATGCATCAAGAGCTTCCAGTATTAATTGGA
>JAYEIZ010000178.1:0-2539 GCA_034660355.1 Nanobdellota archaeon | reverse complement strand
GTCATAAAATCTAAATAACCCGCATTTCCACCAGTTGCCCCTGCCTTTATTGTAGCAGTAGGTTTATCATAACCACCCAAAGCACAGCCCAATGATATTGAAGCCCCTGAATCAACACTATTACCATTTGTATTTATTAATAAAGAATTGTTTATATTTGCAATACCATGAGGTGTTGTATCGTCAGCAACTATTACTTCTAGTGCAGAATTTGGTTCATTCGTCCCAATCCCAACATTACCCGAAGCATCAAATCTTACTCTTTCATCATTATTTGTCTTTATTGTTAAAACTCCGTCACTCACTTGTTCCAAACCAGTGTCAGTATCACCAATAGCTAAATCAATACTGGGAGCATTTGTTCCAATCCCAATATTACCATCATTCTGAATATGTAATCTGTTTATATTATTTGTCAAAAATCCTAAATCATAATTATCTTTATTTCCTAAAGTTCTATCAGCTCCACCATTTTCACCGCCATCAGAATATTCAGATGAAGTTGACGTAGCCCACTCAGGAGCGGTTGCTCCAGCATTCATTGTCAGCACCTGATTGGCTGTACCCTTTGGCAATCTAGTTTGAAGACCAGAAGTTCCACCATAAATAATATCACCCGCCGCTGTCATCGGATTGATGTCAGCTAGAAGCTCTGCTGTGCTTCTACTCTCAAGCCCATTGGCAGTAAATCTAGCGTATTCATCATCAGCAACGCTATTACTATCAATCTCAACTGCGTTATTATCTGAAATCCCAAAAGTTAGCGCTGTTTGATAAAGCGTGTCAAAATATGTTTTTAAGGTTGCTTTAACATTTGACCAGCTAAGTTTTTTCAAAACATTACTGGCTGCACTATCCATAAGTCCGACATAGTCAGCATCAACAGGAGTTATTTTTCCAGTCGCTCCATTTATCAACGAACCAATACTAGCAACAGTTTCATCTCCAGTATTGGTTCCACTCTGACCATCTAAATAAGTCGCATTGATTGATGTACCTTGCCATGTTCCGGTAGCTATAGTACCCAAAGTAGTTACATTTGATGTACCTGCCCAAGTTGAAAGAGCTGTATTTTCTACATCACCTAAACCAATAGAAGTTCTAAGAGTTGTTCCTGATTCTGTTACAAAATTACTACCATTTCCAACAATAAAATAACTATCTGTTGGAGTAAGTCCAGCAATATCTGTTAATTGAGCATCTATCCCTTGTTTTTCTGAATCAAGTTCGTTGATAGCATCCTGTATTGTTGTAGCTGAAATAGTACCAGCGGCTGTATTTGTGATTTGGCTAGCTGAATAATCACCATTAGCTGAAGTAATAATGCCAGTTCTACCAAAAACAGATTGCACATCATTGGTTGAATCTAGTTTTTCCCATTCACTTCCATTATGAATGATCCAGTCACCAATTGTAAAACTAATTGAACCACTACCTAAATCACGTGACCCAGCAGTTGTTACTACATAATACTGTCCTTGTGTTCCAGTGCCGTCAGCTAAGGTTGGAGAGTTGGTGCTGGCATTCCAAGACCCTTGATAAGTTAAAGCACCAGTTACGCCTGAAAGAAAATTAGCTCTGGTAATTTTTCTAATAGCAGAAGCTGAAGTATCATAAATAGCCAATGTATCTGTATCTGCTATAGTTGACTCTACTGTTAAACTATTAATATCTAGATCATCTGTATTGTCTTTATCCCAATTAGCTGTATTTACCGTTGTCCAATCAGTACCATCTCCTATCATTAAATAATCACTAGTAGGAGTGAGAATGGCAATATCATTTAAATTATTATTATATGCCTGAACATCAGTTCCAATTGCTAAACCTAAATTAGTCCTGGCAATACCAGCATCATCTAAATCTGAAAGATTATTAGCGGAAAGCAAATCACCTCCACCGCCGATACTATCCCACACAGGATTAGCACTCGCGCCTTGAGTTTTTAAAAATTGTCCGCTAGTCCCAACGCCAAGATCAACCCAGTCTATGCCGTTGAAATATATTATATCTCCTTGATTAGCGACAATACCCGCGATGTCTGTGAGGTAATTATGTCCTTCTTGCGGAGTATCCACCGTGCAATTAGCGTCTCCCGGCGCGCAAGTTGGAGCCAGCGTTTCTCCAAGATTATACGGAGAGTCTGGCGGAGCCGCCAAAGCGACATAAATAAAACTTGAAATAGAAATAATAAAAGCGCCGAGCAAAAACTTAGAGCTTGTTTGCAAAGCCCTGACGACACTAAACGCTTTGTTTAATTTTGTCATAGTTTTGTTTTTAATTATTAAAGTTATTTTAAATTATTTCTTATTCATATTCTATCATATAAATAGCTCCACTACAATTTTATTTAGGCTATTGTTATTCCAAAATTTTAGAACTTCCTGCTCTAATCTATTCAAAAAGCTTGTCATTCTGAACTTGTTTCAGAATCTACTCTCTTTTACATCTAACCAAACCTATAAATCACTAAATCTTTGAATAAGTTGAAAATGCAATAATTGTATTATTAACTTTGCTGGTTCCAAGTTGTACTTGG